>CAZEQP010000333.1:0-4686 GCA_964514345.1 uncultured Candidatus Obscuribacterales bacterium | reverse complement strand
CAGTTTGTTGAACCAAGCTTTTTGAGTTTCTGGGTTGTAGACATTGCAGCTGTCTATTTGCGAGCGAGCCAGCTCACTTGCCTGGTAATACTGAAAGAAGTCAATAACATGATATTCGTTTTTTTGCTTGTCTATAAACCAGCGCGGATCGGATAAGGGCACAATGAGCTTGTGTCCAATCATCAAACAAGACAAGCTGAAAATAACAAAAGCAATTAGTCCCAGACCCAGGCTTTTAAATCGGTCAAATCGTGAGAAAATTGCAGAATCGCTCATCACTATCAATTCTAGTTTAATTAAGCAAAAACGCGAAGGAAAACATGGCTGAGTCGAGCAATTTACTCGAGTCCAAAAATTACAAGCTCTCTGTTGTCATCCCCATGTACAACGAGGAGGCCGGAGCCGCCGAATGTGTGCGCCGGGTGGACAAAGTGGTGGCTTCGATGGGATGCCAATATGAATTGATTTTTGTCAATGACGGTAGCCGCGACAAAACTCTTTCGGTTCTTTTATCCGAGAAAGAAAACAACAAGCATGTCCGAATCATTGATTTAAGTCGTAATTTTGGACATCAATTGGCTATACGCGCCGGCATCGAGCATGCCACGGGTGATGCGTTGATTGTGATAGACGGCGACTTGCAAGACCCACCCGAGCTTTTCCCTGAACTGGTCAAAAAATGGGAAGAAGGGTATGACATCGTTCATGCTCGTCGTAAGGCGCGTCACGGCATTTCAGCTTTTGCCGACGCCAGAGCCAAGGTCTTCTATCGCATCATGTCGTCGATATCAAGTGTTGATATCCCGCGTGACGTCGGTGATTTCAGACTGATTTCAAAACCTGTCATCGACACTATGAAATCAATGCGCGAACAGCAGCCTTATGTGCGTGGTCAGGCTGCCTGGGTGGGATTTCCTTCTACGATTATCGAATATGACCGCGAAAAGCGCTTTGCCGGTGAGCCGCAATATACGCTGATCAAATTGCTGCACTTGTGCTTTTCGGGCATAACCGGTTTTTCTCGCCTGCCTCTGCGCCTGGGCATTTATCTGGGGATTATTATGTTTGCCCTGGGTGTGTTGTTTGTCGTATTGCTGATTATTTATAAAAACCGCATCATTGCCTGGGCACCATCTGTGATAGTAACCATGTTCGTCGCCAGTTTGCAGTTTTTCACCATAGGAATAATCGGTGAGTATCTTGCAATCGTGCTTGATCACGCGCGTGGACGCCCGCTTTATGTTGTGAAAAAAGAATATTAGGTTGTTGTGGAAATCGAAAAACTTTATCAACAGGCACTCGAATTTCTTGAAACTGGAGAAATTAAAAGAGCCCATAAGCTAGGCAAAATCTTGATAGACAAAGGGTATTCCGGCGGGTATGAAGTTTTGGCGCTCTGTTATAAAGACGAAGATAAAATTAGAAATGCAATCAAAATCCTGACTGAAGGCACTAAAAAAATCCCGCAAGCATGGCCGCTTTGGCGGCAATTGGGCAATCTCTATTCAGATCAAGAGAATTATGTTTTGGCTAGGCAGTGTTATGACAAAGCGCAAGATTGTCATAATGCGGATATCAGTTTAATCACTTATGATCGAGCTCTGACTTATTTCAGAGAAGAAATTTATACCGAGGCGCTCAGGCTTTTGGATGAATTGCCGCATGAATGGCAGGAAGAGTCAGCTGGACTAAAGGCTTCCACTCTCAGTGCTCTGAACAAGTATGAAGAGGCTATAAATCATTGCCGATCTTTTATAGCCAAAATCGAGCAAAAGTCTGATGAAGACAGGAACCCATTCGATCTCAGCTCATTGTACACAGAGCTGGCATCGGCACTTTGGAAGAAGGAGCAAAGCTCGGAAGCGCTTCTTTTGGTCGTGAGGGCTCTAAAAATTCAACCTCATCAATTTGCTTTAACGACGCTGAGAGAAATTCGAAATCTAAATTCAGACAAGGCAAAATATTTCAATTTAATGGTGCAAGGAAAGTGGGATTCTCCAATTGATTTTGATGAGGAGAACAGAAACCCGGAATTCTTTAGAACCTATCAGATCGTGGCAGATACACTAGAAGAAGCTTTTGAATTTACCAAAGTATTTGAGCCGGATGAAATTGCCGAATCTTTGTCTATTGAAGAGTACAAATTAGAAGAGTTGGATTCTCCGATGCTCAAATGAGTTTACGAAGCTTCCGGACATATTTTCTACTCTGAAGAGTAAATTTCAGTTTAGAAGTTCACTCATTTCTTTCACGCTTTTTTCTCTGCCAGAAATTTACTTTACAGAGAAATTTTTCAAACTGAAAAATATCAAGTGTCCTGTTTAGAGGGTCTTCGCCTGTGACTTTCAGCTCATGCATGCTGCCGTCCACGAAGCGTATGAGTATGGTTCGAAACTCAGTTAAATCCTTTTTTGAACTTCCTTTGAAGCTGACATCGAAGAAAGAATCAAACGGCAAGATGCGCTTATTTACCGATGATTCAATAATTAGACCCTTAACTGTTATTGATATTTTTTGCTCATCATTGCTCAACCTGTCATAGTAAATGCCAATTGCGGCATCGTCATCGGACAGTCTTAAGATGTTTCGATTTTTGATGGATTGCTCAGGTGTAAGATGGTTGTAGCGCTCACCGCAGGAACCGAGCAGATCTTTTGCTAATTGTTCAACTGGAATGCGTGTTGTCACGGCAGAACTTGGCTGCGTTTTTCAATCAATTCATTGCGGGCGATGGCGCGGGCGCTGCCTTCCAGTTTGGTTGCTTCGTCACCGCGACCGGATAAGCGGAGCAATTTGCTCATGTCAAGCATGCAGCAGGCGGATAACGGATTTCTGTCTCCAAATGCGCCGACTGAACTGGCTAGGGCCCAGTAATAAACTTTGAGAGAGCTGGCTGTTTTATTCTGGCAGTAAAGCATGAATGCCAGATCATTGAGGCGCAGAGCCACTTCAAGCGATTTTGCATCTTTGGGAATAGCCGGCAATGACGCTAAATATTGTGTGTCAATTGTCGTTGCTTGCGGATTTTGTTCTTCCGAGATTAAGGCAAGAAGCAAATCTACATGGGCGATTTTTTCATGTCCCGGGTCAGAGGCATAAACTTTAGTATAAATTTCGCGGGCGCGGAGCAAGAGTGGACGGGCTTTGTCATATTCTTTTTGCGAAACATAGATATATGCAAGCCAGGAAAGATCCCGGGCTACGCTCGGGTGATCTTCTCCTAAAGATTTGATGTCTGTTTCAATCAGGCGCTCGTAAAATATGATGCGCTGGGCGCGAATATCTTGCAGAGCGGCAAAATCAGAGGCTTTTCCGGGGATCGGGTTTATCTGGATTCGCTCTAGTTTAGTAGAAGTATCATTGTTAACACCAGTGATGTTTCTTACATCCGGGCGCTCACCTCGCTCGATTCTGTCGGCTAGATTGGCTGAAACTCCTGTTGTGAAGGTCGACTCGGGCGCCACTTGTTTTTTCTTGAACACGCCCACTTTGTCTTTGAGCAGTTCTGTTTCCATAACAGATGTTCGAATGCTTGAGTTATATTCTGTTTTAAACAAAAGGCTTATATAATCAATAAGATTGTCTTCCAGAAAATCGCTTGAAGGCAGACTTTTCTGTTCCATAATTATTGAAAGCACAAGTAAATAATTTTCTTCAGCTTCTTTCAATTTGCCTTGTTTAACATAAACGCGGGCGATGCGGTGCAAACAGTCTGCACAAGTGAGATTGTGACAATCTCCATTGTTTGAGCTTATTGACTGAGCCTGAGTGTAATATTTAATCGCTTTTTTGTAGTCGCCTTCATTTTCGAAAATATCGCCGAGCCTGATTAAATCAGGCACCAGGCTGGTATCATTTTTGCCGTGAGCTTTGGTTCTTTGTTTTATTGCTTTCTTATATAACGGAATCGGTTCGTAAATCTGGTCTTCCATATAAATTACTTTGGCCAGACTTTCAAGACAAACTGCCATTTCTTCGGCTGTGTGCGGAGATCGTTTGATTTCTTTCAGTGCCGATCTGAAGGCGTCTTCTGCTTTGTCCAGTTGTTTGGTTGAAAGATAACGCTCGCCCTGAACAAAACTGGCTTTCCAACCTATATCTGCAGATATAGCCGGAAGAATATTTGATAGTGAAAGGGCAAAGGCAAGACAAAGATTTTTTTTCAATCGTCGTCCTCCCAGGGAAATTTGCGCTGCAAGTTTATCCAGCCGTTCAACTTATAAGGTACGACTGAGCCGTTATCCGGCGCGATTGAAAAGCCGCCGTTTTGAACCGGGTCAGCTTTATCCGGAACCCAGTCGTCAGGATCGGCTAGAGGCAGCCGGGATAATTCAAACATCAATTCCTCGTCACGCAAAAATGCTCTGCGCCTGTCTTTGCGTCTTTTGTCGTCTTTATCTCTATCTTTGTCTTTATCGTGATCGAGGTCGACATTGTCTTGGCGATCCACTTCTTTTGGATCGCTCGATTTCATGTCGTTGTCTAAAGTGTCGGAAAAGTTTTTCTGGTCGAAATCATGACTGACATCAAATTCTCTAAAACGAGAGCGAAGATCTTGGCGGCGTGAATCCTCGGCCTCTGCATCCAGCTTGTCGTGTTTAAGGCGAAAGGCTTTGTCCGGGTGATAACCGAAATCGAATAATTTATCGATGTCTTTGTCCATCTCCACTTCTTGAATTTTGCGAT
>CAZEQP010000332.1:0-4692 GCA_964514345.1 uncultured Candidatus Obscuribacterales bacterium | reverse complement strand
GTTGAGTTTTTCTTTGGCGTCGGCCAGTTCTTCTTTGTTTTGCGCCACATAAATAATGGGCACGGCATTGCCTGAATGACGAATGCTTTCAATCCATGAATAAATTTCGCCAGGTCCGCCCGGCAAGGGCATTCCTATGACCAGCAAGTCTGTTTTGATATTGGAATTTTTCAAAAAATCGCGCTCACACTCAAGCGTGTTGTTGAGCTGCATAACGTTATGTCCCCGACCTTCAAGCGAATTGGAAATGAGTTTTCGAAACCCAACATCCGGATCGACGACTATGATTTTCTTGCCCATTACATACGGCGTTAATAAAGCGGTAAGTCAGTGCGCAGTTTGCGTGGATTCTGCCAGCCCATTTCATCGAGTGCTTCATCAAATCCGACACGCATGCGGCTGCAATAATTGAGAGCGATTATGCATTGTTCTGTTTTCATCAGTCCTTCTCGAATGAGAGGTAAACAAATGAAAGCGGCATCCACTGTTTTTTTGTTCAATTTGCCGGCCGACTCAAGAATGGATACCAGATCTCCGCCTATCTTTTGCCTGACATCAAGAGCGTCTTTCACGTCAGACTCAGTCAAAATTCCTGCTTTCTGTAATAGATCAAAGGCTGGTTTCAAATTGCGTTTAGCACCACCTGAACCATCGGCGGCAGCTGCTTTTGCTCCTGCGCCAGGAGCACCTGATGCCTGAGCTCCCGGTTTTTGACCGCCTGAAGCGGAAGCTGGAGCAGACCCTTTGCCTCCTTGCGGGGCGCCAGCCGGTTTTGCCTGGGGAGCAGGTTCAGCTTTCTTGCTAACAACCACATCATCGATAGACAAGAACTGGTCTATTTTTGCCCCTTTGCTGTGATGTTTTTGCAAAATGAGAGGAGCTTTTTGAGGGGAGACTTTTCCGTCTCTGATTAATTCCTGAATTTTCAATGCCGCATCCAGGGCAGGCTCTGTTATCAGTCCGGCATCTTTTAATAGCACTCCCAACAAAAGATTGGGTCTTTTGTCCAGAAGCTGATAATCCATAGGGACTATCGGCTTCGAATCAGGATCCATGGAAGGCATCTGACCCGGCATTGGTGCTTGAGGTTGAGGAGCACCATAACCTGAAGGCGGCATCTGACCCGGCATAGGTGCGCCATAAGGCATTTGACCCGGCATAGGTGCACCATAAGGCATAGGTGCGCCATAGGGCATTTGTCCGGGCATAGGCGGATATTGCATACCGGGCTGCATGCCGGGTTGCATTCCCGGAGCAGGGTAACCGCCCGGATAAGGCTGCATCGGCGCTCCACTATAACCTTGAGGGTACCCGCCTTGAGGCGGGTATTGTGCCGGCATAGGGGCTGGAGCTGGAGCCGGTGCGGGAGCCGGTCCGCCAAGACCTGCTCCCAGTCCGCCGCCAAGACCAGAGCCAAGGCCTGATCCCAGTCCGCCGGGCATTCCAAGACCGCCAGCGGGCGGCGCTCCAATGTTTGGTTGAGGCAATGGTGCTTTATTGCCGCTAATATTCTGATTGCTCATACTTTGTGATTGATTCTGGACCGAAGCTGCACCGGGCCCTGGAGGAAGATCCAGAGAGCTGGGCAAAGACGTTTCTTGCGGTTTGAGCAGGTCGGGAATTTTCGCCGAAGAAACTCCCTTGGGGGCAGACATAACAAGAATGTCGTACATAAATTCCAGGTCAGAAGGAGCAAAGCCCTGTGTCCAAACCACTTTTGAAATGTCTGATTCATGCTGGTAAAGAGTCCAGACAGGCTCTTGAGCCGATTTGTCCCACTGGCAGGTAACAGTAAATTCAGCGCTACCGGCGCTCCAGGGCAACTCTATAAGACAGCCCCTGCGGTTGGACGCTTCGTCAAGCATAAACTTGGCTTTAGCCATCGAAGGACATCCTTCCTCGGCTGGCAGTTTTTGCCTTGTTGATTCTTCCGGTTTTGCTTGTTTTGGTTGTGGTTTATACATCTGTACTTTTCTTTTAAAACTGGTACCTGAATTTTTTATGCCCGGTCATTGACGCCTTTTAGTTACTTTTTTAACTTGTTGAAGTGAGATTTCAAATTGGTCCAGCAGTTCTGATAATTTCCTTGCAAAAAGGCTGCGTCGAGGGCGAAAGATGTAGGCATATAAACAAGCGAGCTTTCAAACATGAAAGCAAGTGTATTTTCTAATTTTACTGGAGTGAGCTGGTTTTCGCTTGCGCGCTCGAAAGTGTCGGCATCCGGTCCATGAGCGCTCATACAATTGTGCAGGCTGCCTCCGCCCGGGACAAAGCCTCCCTTGCCGCCTTGCTTGGCGTCGTATATGCCCTGCACAAGCCCCATGTATTCACTCATTACATTGCGATGATAATAAGGCGGTCTGAATGAATTTTCGGCCACAAGCCAGCGCGGTGGGAAAATGACAAAGTCCACATTGGACACACCGGGCAATTCTGAAGGTGATGTCAGAACGGTGAAAATGGACGGATCCGGATGATCAAAACTGACCGAATTGATTACACAAAAATGTCTTGTGTCGTATTTGTAGGGAAAATAATTTCCGTGCCATGCCACCACATCCAGAGGATGATGTTCCATTTGTGATTGGAAAAATTTGCCTTCAAATTTGGTGACAAGCTCATAAGATCCGGTTTTGTCTGTATACCGGGCTTGTGGCGCCAGAAAATCGCGGGGATTAGCCAGCCCGTTTGAGCCAATCGGTCCAAGATAAGGCAGTCTCAAAGGTGGTCCGAAATTCTCCAGAATATAACCGCGGGTGATATCACTTTCGCTATTAGGATTTATCTGGAACTTTATGCCTCTTGGAATTACGGCGATTTCCCAGGGACTGACCAGAAGTTCACCCAACTCTGTTTTGATATGGAGACTTCCTGCCTGTGGAACAAACAAAAGTTCGCCATCTGAATCGGTGAAAAACTGATTGCCCATCGATTGGTTAAACGCGTACAGATGAATGGCCGAACCGCGAACTGTGGCTTCTCCGCCGTTTCCGGCGATAGTGACTATACTTTCCAAAAAACTGCACTGCGACTCAAGTTCAGGCAATGGATCCCAGCGCAGTTGTGCCGGTGAAAGTCTTGATTTGTCAAAAGGACGACAGCAAAAATTGGGCAGACAAAATTCTTTGTATCGTCCGTGCACCACAGAAGGTCTGATTCTGTAAAGCCAGGAACGCAAATTTTCATGACGCGGTGCCAGAAAAGAACTTCCGCTCAATTGTTCGGCATAAAGACTGTAGGGAGCTTTCTGGGGAGAATTTTGACCGATGGGAAGCGCACCCGGCTCAGCTTCTGTGCTGTGCTGATTGCCAAAACCGGCTAAATAAGCTAGTTCGATTCTTTTGGACGTTTCTTTTTTCTGACTTAAGGTCATAGCCCTTCCTAAAAATAAACTTCATGAATAGATGTTCAATCGAAGGTCCATTCTATAACATTATTAGCTATTCTTTTAAAAAACGAGAGGCAGCAATACTTGGCAGACAAACAGCGATTCATTTTCTTAACCACTATCTTTCTCATCGCAGCAATGGGAATGTGTCCACCTTGGAAAGAAGCAGGGGCCAAAGGACTTCCCTTATCCTGGGCGCCTATTTTCTCTCCTCCGGTTCCTAAGAGGCCTGAAAACGGACTTGAAATTGACTTTGCTCGTCTCTTTTTACAGATAGGCGTGCTTGCCGTCTTGTCAGGCGGAGTACAGATGGCTTTTCAAGATCCCAAAGCCAAATTCAACCAGTTTAAACAAAGTGCCACTCCTTTCAATCCGGTCACTGTAGTGCCTCCTGTTGCTCAAACTGAAAATGAAAGCCGAAACGCCGCTCAGGTTAAAGAAGTCCTGCTCAATCCTTCAGATATCAAAGAAGTGACTTCGCCTCAATTCGACATTCTGGAATTGCCCGCTCATCTAGCTATCGGCGAATTCTTAATCGAATCTGACGAAGATCCCGATTCCTGGGAATGGCTTGCCGACGCAAAAGGCACAATAAAAGTGCCGCGCGGAAAATCAATTCAGCTGGAAGTGGCAAAAGACAAATCTGTTGATTTTGCACTTTTGAAGCGCATTCCGCCTCAAATTCTTGATTCGATGGACTTGAGCGATTCGCAAGTTAAAGACGATGATTTAGCCAATTTAAAACGATTCACAAGACTGAAAGAAATAGATCTTTCAGGCACCAGTGTAAAAGCGCTTGAACACTTGAGTTCAATCAAAAGTTTGCGCAAGCTCTGGCTGGACAACACTGCAGTCGATGATGCCGCCGTAGCCATATTAGCCGAAATGAACAAACTGCAAAAGCTTTCGCTGAAAGAAACAAAAGTGACAGAAGCCGGACTGGATAAATTGAAAGCCAGTCTCAATAATTGCAAAATTGAAGTTTAAGAGATTAACTCCCGCGCTCGTTGAGCCGCTTTTACCACGGCTTTTATGAGGGTGACACGAAGTTTTCCTTCTTCCAGCTCCATCAATCCGTCAATTGTGCATCCGGCAGGTGTGGTCACCATGTCTTTCAACAACGCCGGATGCGCTTTTGACTCAAGCACCATTCTGGCCGCACCGTACATGGTTTGAGCCGCGAGTAAAGTGGATGTTTCTCTGGGTATGCCAAGCTTGACACCGGCTTCTGCTAGTGATTCAATCACCACATACAAATAAGCCGGACCGCTTGCAGAAAGGGCAGTCAGCCCGTCCATTAGCGA
>CAZEQP010000331.1:0-4692 GCA_964514345.1 uncultured Candidatus Obscuribacterales bacterium | reverse complement strand
CCAGAGCAAGTAGGCCCAGTCTAGTTCTAGACATGGTTACTCCTTGGTTTAGAGCTTGAGGTCAGTGACCCCAGAAGTGGTCGGGATCAAGTGCCGCGACCGGTGGAGGCTGGTATGGAGTAAGCACTTTCAGTTGAGGCGGCACGACAAAGGCCGCCAAGCCCGTGTAAATGGGCTTGGCGACCGGTTTGTCCTTGGCCAGATCAATCACGCGTTGCGAAAAGACTTTGCCCGAAGCGTCAAGAGTGAGAAAAACTTTCACCTTGTTTCCGCCGGCAAGAGAGTCTTCGAACCAGACCTCTTTGAGCGAACCGTCGCTTTTGAACACGAAGCGGAAGTTTTGCTTTCCGCGATAATTCGGAAGTTGCACATGTGCCAGACTGAAATTGTCGGCAAGCAGGCGCTTGTCCTCCGGCAATGCGTTGTCCTTCATTGACCACAACTGCTCGATCTGTCCGAAGCCGGGCACATCGATGTGGACGAACATAGCATCGCGAGTGAAAACACGCTTGGCTTCAAGCGTTCCAGATGGGCTGAAATAGTCGGTGTGGACTTCCCAGAACCCGGTCCAGTTGCGCTCGAAGCGCAGACGTTCGAAAATCATGCGCTTGGTCTTTCCATCGGGATGGAAAAACCAGCCTTTGCGATAACGATAATTGACATTGAGATACGACTCAGGGAGCCCGTTCTCAGTGTAGGTATGGAGATCCGATGTGATGGGATCGGCGGCGGTGAACTCATATTTCAAGTTCTGATTGGGCCAGAAACCTGTGTCCTTGCGGATCAAGTTGACTCCGGCCAAACCGCTGCGCAAAACCATTGCTCTGGGATCGTAAACAATGCTGCGCTTGACCTGTTTCGCATTTGATTCGGAACCGGGAAAGAACTCCCTGAGCACGAAAGTGCGATCGGTCAGGCGCTCGCCTTCATCGATGATCGCGCCAGTCTTTATGTCGACTGTGCGCTTTTCCAAAATAGTGACGCCGTCGAAGTCGAGCCTGAACCAGACCCGCTTACCTGTGGCGGCGTACTCCATGGTGATTTCGGCAAGCGTGCCCCGGTAGTGAAAACGGAGAATGCCTTTGTCACCATTTTTGAAGATGTCGAAATAATACTCGGTGTAACGTCCCAGCTTGTCCATTTGGACTTGCCGGCTGGCAATGTCTTTCGGCACGCCGAAAGGATAAATCCTCTCGGACAATGTCGGAGGGAACGGGTCTTTAAAAAACACCGTATCCCTCGGTTTGTCGCCGACTTGCAAGCTGATGAACACCGCGATGGTTGCCAGTCCGGCAAGGACCAGCACTGCGTATTTCTTGCGAAGCATGCAGGTTCCTTTCATGTTGGAGTTCAGATGCCCGACGCCTGAGCGCCTGGCAAAAACCTGAAATCGAGTTGGAAGATACTGGAAGAGAGTAAAAAAACTCTAGAAACTGGATTAAAAGACACCTTGATTATGTAAAAGAAAAGAATGCTGTCCCTATATAAAAATTACTAATAAAACTCTTGAATCAAGCAAACCGTTTCAAAACTAATTAACTTACCTCGCCCTGAAATGATAGATGTCGAGAGGCTTTTAAGCTCTTTTGAAAGTTACAATGGCCTTGGCCTAAGTTGCGCTAACCCTCAGGTAAATAGGCTTTAAGTTTTCAAGGGCAAAAAGAATTGATCTTTAACACCTACTGGTTTTTTCTCGCTCTTGTCCCTTTTCTAATTATTTACTGGTTCACTCCAAGACCGCTTGCACGCATGATCGTGCTCCTGATTTTCTGCGCCATCTTTCACACACATTTTGCCGGCGCCGCCGGAGTGGCACCAATCATAGTGCTGGCGCTTATCACTTATTTCTGCGGGCGTTCAGGCAACAAACACGCCATCGTCGCTGCTATCGGCATTTGTGTGGCAGCGCTTTGTTTTTACAAATATCTCTTCTTCATTTCAGACGACGTAGTGGGCGCAATAAATCCTGAGCTGGGCAAGTCTTTCAAGCTCATTTTCACCACTCTTCTGCCTGCCACGCCTCCCTTGGCCATAAGCTTTTTCACATTCGAATTCGTGCATTATTTATACGAGGTAAAAAAGGGCGGTGAGCCAGTCAAAAACCCCCTGCATTTTGCCCTGTTTTCAATATTTTTTCCTTCCCTTGTTGCAGGCCCGATCAAGCGTTACAGCCAGTTCATTCCATCGCTTGAGGCGGCGGTTGAAAAAATAGACTGGCGCAATGTGGTACTGGGTCTGGTGCTTGTTTGTTCAGGCTTTTTCAAAAAACTCTGTCTGGCTGACAATCTCACAAGCTACACCGAATACTATGCCGACAAGTTTCACCTCATTTATTTGCCCGAACGCTGGGTTTATCTGGTCGCCCTGAGCTTCCGTATTTATCTGGATTTTTCAGGCTACTCAGACATCGCAATAGGTCTTGCCCGCATGATGGGCATCACTTTGCCCGCCAATTTCAACTGGCCCTATATCGCCCTCAATATCCGCGACTTCTGGCACCGCTGGCATATCTCGCTCAGTTTGTGGATACGCGATTATGTCTACATCCCTCTGGGCGGCAACCGTCACGGTATGGCACGCGCCATAGCAAACGGCGCCCTGGCTTTCGCCCTTTGCGGACTCTGGCACGGCGCCCACTGGAATTTCATAGTCTGGGGACTTTATCACGGACTGGGACTTTCTATCTGTCTTGCGTATGTGACAGTGTTAGGAAAAACCGGTGTCAAAATACAATCTTTTCTGGCCAAATACTGGCTCATAAAATGGCTTGTTACCTATCTTTTCGTTGCTTTCGGCTGGCTCTTATTCTTTTTCCCTTTACCTGAAGCGATAGACAAATTTATGCTTTTATTCACCCCGGACAGCACAAAATGACAAGACTCAAAAAACTAGACGAAACAAAAAACTGGACGCAAGAAAACATATTGCCCCGTTTTGTCCTACTCGGCGTCATCATCGGATTTGCCGCTTGTGTTGCGCTTGGACATTTCTTTGCCGGCAAAAACATTTTTCAAAACTTCCATCGTTTGCATCCTTACATCAGCATGGACACTCAGTTTTTGCCGACATTTTCCGAACTGTATCAACTGGCAAAATCCAAAATCGAGCCTGGCAAAACTCTTGTGATTATAGGCGGCGACTCAGTCTTTAACGGTCAAGGTCAGACAGTGGATAAATTGTGGTCAGATAGATTACAAAAAGAACTGGGCGACAAATACACAGTCATAAACATTTCATTTCGGGGAGGTCGTGTTTTTGAAGGCGCCTACTGGATATTTGAAGCTCTTAGTAAAGAGCAACACGACGTAATTTTCATCGCCAATGCTTTCGGTGCCGTTGTCGGCGCGCCTTTCGGCAACACACCATACAGATACATGTTCTGGGATGGCATGTATAAAGGCTATTTGCGCCCGTTTACAGACCGCGATGAATTCATCAAAATGTACCCCGACTTATTAGTCGATCAATACAACAAACCTCTGGATGAGCTGTTTTTGTGCATGAAGCTTGACTCGGTGCTTTATTTCCGCGACCTCTGGAATGTGGTCAGCTATTATCTTTTCTCATCAGTCTGGACCGAAGGCACAGCCAAAGACCCGCTTGCGCCCAGGGTTTTGTTCCCCGACAAAATACCTGTATCCGACACTGTGAATGTGCACAACTCAGATAAAAAACTCTGGATGTCCACTGTGGAAAAGTATTCAATGCCTTATGTCGAGATGGTGAACGGGCAATTGCAACTCAATCAAAAAAGCTGGAGAGAATTCGATATCCTCACCAATTGCGGAACTCTGCCTGAACTGAGATCCAAAATACTTCTTGTATCGGTCAATGTTTGTCCGCTCTATTTCAATAAATTGAACAGTCTTGAGAAAGAAAGACACATGATGGTTTTGAACAAATCAATCGAAGGCTACAAAGAAAAGGGCTTCAACACTATGGTCATCGACAATCTTGCCGATGACGACTATATCGACGCGGTGCATCTGGACCCGGACGGCGGCAATAAAGTCGCAAGTCAAGTGGCGACTCGTATAAAAGAGATTAAGCAAAATATAGGAAATATAGGACAAGAATAGAAAATGAGTGCAAATAGATATAAAATCTCGTCTACGCTGTTCTCGTTGGCACTGGGAATTGCGATGGGTGTATTCCTGAATTACATCCTGTATCGCATGTCGTTGCCTACCAAGCCTTTCATTTACGCCTGGTTTTAGGAATGTTCTATGAAAATTGCAACTAGTTTGAATTTATCCATTTTGCTTGCTCTGACTTTAGCCCTGTCGGCTGACGCCAAGCTGAAACCGCCGCATGCAATGAAATTTGAAAATTACACCAAGCTTGCCTCACAGCTTGAAAGTCCAATCGCTCACGCAGATTCTGTGCATGAAGACGCACCGAAATTGAGCAAAGTAAACTGGGAGAGTTTTAGCGACAATATTTTTAAACGGGCAAAAGCAGAAAAGAAGCTCATTCTGGTAGACATGGAAGCAGTGTGGTGTCACTGGTGTCATGTCATGGAAGAGAAAACTTATTCCAATCCCAAAGTGGCACAATTCATCAACAGCAAGTTTATCCCTGTAAAAGTGGATCAAGACTCGCGCCCCGACCTCAGTTTGAAATGGGAAGACTGGGGCTGGCCCGCCACAATTATTCTTGACGGAGACGGCAAAGAACTAGTAAAACGTCAGG
>CAZEQP010000330.1:0-4707 GCA_964514345.1 uncultured Candidatus Obscuribacterales bacterium | reverse complement strand
CAATGGAAACTGTCGTTGTTGTTGCTGAACTTGTCCCTGGTAAGGGTTTCCCATTTGTTGCGCCATGGGCTGTTGATATTGCAAGTTTTGATCCTGCTGACCGGCTTGCAAGTTGAATCCCTGGCGCGGTTGAAAAGCGTCATCCGGTGCATCAAACTGCTCCGGACCACCCGGGGCATCCGAGCCGAACGGGTCTCCTTGTTGATCTATGTCGTTGCGATTCAACCTGGGGCCGTCTTGCGGCTTAATGAACTCTTTTTGCTGCACTCCGCCTTGCAACATCCCTCTCTGGTCGCCATAAGCAAAAGCCTTTTGCACCGGCATCATGCCAGCCAGGATGAAAAGCGATAAGGCTATGACTTGCGACTTCAAGCAGAATTTCTCACTGAGTAATACTTCAATAATATCCTAGTCTGTTAAATTTAATGTACTGCAAAATCTAAAAAAGTAAACTCGCATTTACCCCATACTCTGGAGACAATTTGATTAAATGACGCAGGCGGCTGAAAGCTCAAAGACTCTGCCCAGTGCCGCAGCAGGCATCGTGGACAGCCATGCTCATCTAATGCAGGAATATTTCAAAGACAGCCTGGAAGAAGTAGTCCAGAGGTCATTCGACAACAAAGTGGTCCAGATGGTCAATCCAGCCGTCATAGTTGAAAACGCCGAAGAACTGCTTGGTCTGTGTAATAAACACGAAAATATTTATATGGCTCTTGGCCAGCACCCGCACGAAGCCAAAGACTGGACTGAGCAAAGCGGGTCCAAACTCGAGGAAAATCTGACACAGGACAAAATCGTGGCAGTGGGCGAATGTGGGCTAGACTTTTATTACAACCATTCTGAAAAAGAGGTCCAGCTCAACTGTTTCAGAGAACAGGTAAAACTGGCGAAAAAACATGCCAAACCTGTAGTTGTTCACTGCCGCGACGCCTGGCAAGAATGTATCAAAATACTGGAAGAAGAGAAGGACAGCCATTTGCGCGGTGTTTTTCATTGTTTCACAGGCGGACCGGAACTCTTGCCTGCCATCGAAAAGCTCGATTTTTATGTCTCATTTTCAGGCATACTGACTTATAAAACAGCCAGAGAGATTCAGGCAGCTGCTGTCCTGGTCAAAAAAGAGCGCATGCTTGTGGAGACTGACTGCCCTTATCTTGCCCCTGTGCCCATGCGGGGAAAACAAAACGAACCTTCATTTGTGTGGTGGACAGCGCAAAAGCTGGCAGAATTAAAGGGCATAACATTAGAAGAAGCGGCTCAGGCAACCAGTCAAAATACGCGCGATTTATTCAGACTTCCCAAAATAGAACTGGAGTAAAAAAATGAACGTTCTGGGTTTCTTAAAAGACAAATTGAAAGGAAAGTCTGGATCTGAGCCTCCTTCCAAAGAGGAGATCGTAAATGATGTCATCCATTACACTTGCACTCGAATTTGTTACGGCATAAAAGGTCAGGCAGGAATATGCTGCACCGTAGGTGAGCGCGACTGGATAATCGGTCCCATCACAGACGCGGACCGTTTTTTGAAAGATGTCTCAAAAAAATATGGACGCGAATTCAAATTCGACGAGATTTTTTACTCCTATGAAGAAGGTCACAAACTTTTCCCCGAAAAAACAACCTGGCAAAATCCGGATCATTACCCGGCACTGCGGGTGGTGATTGATAACGAGAGCGTATATCCCTGTCAATTTTTAACCGACGAGAAAAAATGCGGAGTGCAGGAAATCAAACCGGATATTTGCTCGGCTTATCTGTGCGACTATCTCAAAGATACCGTCAATAAGCTGCACGAGAAGCTTTAGTTCTTTTCTTTTTCAGTCAGAAAATCATTGGTGCAGGACTCCGGCCAGTCGGAGCTGAGTACTTTTATTTTTCTGTCTTTCACATTTATCAAACAAAGTTCGGCGTCTTCTTTACCGGCGCCTTGCTTTTCTGATTTTGCCGCCAGACAAATTTCGTAGTCATTGCGCCAGCTTGGTGAAAACTTGCGGCCAGCGGTTTTACTGTCCGGCAGAATTGTTTGAATTATTTTGTCGGCTATTGTCAAAATATGCACAGCACCAGACTTGCTGCACAACAAGATCTTTGTTCCGCTAGGATTTACGGCAAAAGATTCAAGAGACAGATCTTTAGCTACTCCTTGAGTCAGTTGTTCGACTTCGTCTTTTCCATTTTGTTTTCTAAATAATTCAAGATCCGAATTCGTGTATACAGTTGGAAATGTAATTTTTCTGCTGCTGAAAATAATTGATTTGTCTGGGAGAACCTTCACAATATCAAATCGATCCCAATTAACAGAAACTTGAGTACATCTGGCAATTTCCTTTCCATCATTATCAATATCGATACATTTTATCGAAGCCAAGCGTCGGTCATTAACCTCAACGCCTTCTGCTTCGATAAAGTATAACGACTTACCGTCAGTACTCCAGCTTGGTGCCTTGTTGCAATCAGATGAAATCAACCGAGTCTTCTTGCCGTCGGGTGATACCAGATACAGTTTGTGAGTCTGGTCTTCTTCCACATAACAAACTTCTTTTCCGGAAGGAGAAACTTCGATGCCTTCAAGCTCATGCAAAGATTTTTTCAATAAAACAGGATCTCGCAATACATTACCGAGGGCATTATATTTTTCAAGCGTGTAAATATAGGCTTTCACTTTGGGCAAAGTATTCCAGTCAGGAATAAGCTTCGCCAGCTCCTCTCCGTGCTTGTAATCGAGATAAACTACACTTTCTGCTTTCCATGTTTTGTCGAATAATTCGTCATTCTCAAGTTTTTTATTGAGCGCATCTTTGTCGCCTTTGACCTCGACAATTTCCTGGAAAAGTTTTTCGGCTTTCGTGCTTATCTGCTCGGCTTCTTTTTTAGTCAGCATAGGCTCGACTTCGGTCCAGTCTTTAGCCGCAGTTGCGCGCAAGATTACACATTGCTTCGAGTCGGGCCACCAGACAAATCTGGTTGAGTCTGAAAGTATTGGCTTAGTCAGAATACCGCTGGGGTCGGTTATGCGCAGACCGTCGGTGCCAAGCACTGCTGCCTTTGTCGTATCGGGTGACCAGACCACACGTTTGTCTTCGCAAGCAGAAAGCAATATTGTAGATGCGACTAGTAAGCAGATTTTTTTGAGCATTAGGTTTCAGGCTACCTTTTCGATTATTAATTGAACGTCCTGTTTCTCTAACTGACTTACCTGAATTATTAGGGATATCGCTAATGTCAGGTATTAGCGTCCCAGTCATTCTCATCGGTCGGACTAATTATGTCACCAATATAGGTGAAGCTGCCTTTTAGTGATCCATACATTGAATAGGGCACTAATTTCGCGACAGGTTTTCCATATTTAGTGATTACGATTTCTTTTTTTGTTTTTACGACTTCGTCTATAAGCTGCTGACACTTAGCTCTGAATTCGGTTGCAGTGATTTGTCGGCTTTTCGCGGTCATTATAAAAAATCCTTGCGAACCATACTTTTGTATGGTAACATACAAACAGACTCGAAATCTATACAAAGGATCTCCGCCATGACAGCCCAGCAGGTATTGGCCTTAAAGCAAAGTCTTTCAGAACGCTTCCCTGGTTTGTGGCTAAATCAGGAAAATCTAGCCGGAGCTGAGATTTCAGGCTTCGGACAGACCGGCATAGAAAAAATAGACGCCTGCCTGAGCCCACGGGCGCTGAACCGTCAGAGGGTGACGCACTGGATAGGTCCAGGTTCGTCGGGTAAAACCAGTCTTTTGCGCAAAGCCATCACCAAATGGTGCAAAGCCAATTTCAACATCGTATATATAGATACGCAAGGACAGCTCATGGCTTATGACTGGGCTTATATCAACGACAATTATTGCCGAAACAATAGACTCTGGTTTGTCAGGCCTGAGCCGGGCGAGAGCAAACCACTCAATCATTTTGTCGGTGTAGCCGATTTATTTCTGGCTTCACGTGCTTTTGATATTGTCATTTTTGATTTAGGTCCCAGCCAGAAATTGTCTTTGCTTTCTTATTCACGCCTGCAGAGATCTTTGCAAAGCTCTAAGTCGGCTCTTTTGATTGTCGGCTCTCAAGCCGAGAACCACGGAAATATTCATCTTGCTTTCAGTTGGGATCCATTTTCACAACTGGAAGCTCCACAAATAAATTGTGCAATTACTAAAAATGGGCTCTGTGAAAACACGGAGGTGGCAGTGAGTCTCGATGAATCGAATTGCTTGTTTACGCATCCCGAGATTTGCGATCGCCGTTCACGAGAAGCGTGAACCCGAGCTGCGCGATATCCCCTGGGTACTACTAGAAGGAAAAAATACAAGTGCAAGTGTCTATCAACAAAAGATTGCCATGTGCTCTTACGCGGCAAGTAAAAACCAGATCGCCCCGGATATCAAACTATCCCAGGCTTGCTCAGTGCGCTCTTCCCTATCCTGGCGCAAGCCGGATCATTTCTTATACGAACAAGCTTGCACTGAAATTATCCAGACTCTTCTTGCCTATTCGCCTAAAGTAAATGTTTATGGTCCAAGCAATTCAGGCATCTTTCTGCTTGATGCATCAGGCTTGAGACTGCTTGGGGGTGAAGACAAATTTTGCACTTCTATCCTGAAAGCAATACATAGATTGGGTTATGCCCACAAACATCTTGGTATCGCTAATAGTGCTTTCCCGGCTATGGTGGCGACCAGAGTCAAGCACCAGTATTATCATAT
>CAZEQP010000329.1:0-4707 GCA_964514345.1 uncultured Candidatus Obscuribacterales bacterium | reverse complement strand
AGCATTGGCAGAACATGCGTCAAAGAGCTTGAGCTCTGGGGTGCGGTTGTGCCTGAAATTAAAAATGGCATCCCGCAAATAAATCTGAGTGAAGCTATGGAGCTTCTTGGGCGGCAATACGGCTGGAAAGCCACAGGTGAAGATCTGGATCCGGAAGGTGAAAGGCTTTTGTGTGAACACTTTGCAAGAGTTGAAAATTCAAATCTTGTTTATGTCAGACGTTATCCTATATCGGCTCGACCTTTTTATACGATGCCTTTTGGTGAAAGTCTGAGCCGCAGTTTCGACTTGCTTTTTGCCGGACTGGAAATAACTACAGGCGGGCAAAGAATTCACCGACCGGAAGAGCTTGAACAAGGTATGCTGGCAAAAGGTCTTAATCCTTGCGAATTCGGCGATTATTTGCAATGCTTCCAGTACGGCATGCCTCCGCATGGTGGGCTTGCCATAGGGCTTGAGCGATTAACCAAACAACTTCTGGGTCTTTCCAATGTCAGACTGGCGAGTCTGTTTCCCCGGGATCGTCAGAGGATTTCTCCGTAAATTTAGTTTCTGATTGTGGTTCATCCAGGTGAACGATTACTTCAGCCAGACCGGAAAGCTTTTGCATAAGAGTCTGCTCGACCTGGCTGGCTATAAGGTGTCCTTCGCGCACTGTAAGGTCGCCTGAAACTTCAATATGCATGTCTATGTAAGACTGGTCTTTGGCACCGCGAGAACGTATTTTGTGCGCGCCCAACACGCCCGGAACTTCAATTGCGATTTCGGCAATGGTTTTTGTGTCGTGCACGGCTGCGTCCACCAAGGGACCCATGTGTGAAATGATGATTTCATACCCTGCTTTCAAAATTAAATAAACCACAGCCAGAGAGGCGATTCCATCGACAAAATAAAGTTTGAGCTGGGCACCTATCAGAGCGGCAATTACGGCGAGGCTTGTCAGAACATCAGACAAAGTATGCTTGGCGTCTGCTTCAAGCAAAGAAGAGTCCAGTTCGTGCGCCTTTTTTTCTTCGTATTTGTGCACGAAATAGCTGACTATTATTGAACCGACAATAACAAGGTAAGAAATCAATCCCACTTCAGGATGTTTGCCTTCTGGCTCAAGATAACGGTCTACTACTTCAGTAAAAACATGAAGACTGGCGGTAAACATCATGAATGAAATTGCTATGGCAGCAAGTGCTTCAAATTTTTTGTGACCGTAAGGGTATTTATCGTCCGGAGGTTTGAGCGAGGTGGAGATTCCGGCTATGCCGATGAGATTTGAAATGGTGTCCAGTATGGAGTGAAATCCGTCCGCCACCATCGATAAAGTATTAGTAAGAAAACCGCAAACAAGTTTGGCAACCGATATACACAAATTGATGCCGAAAACCTGAAGAAAAATGAGTCGCGTATTATGCAATTTTTTCATTTATTGTTATGAACAGGCACTATCAGAACCGGGCATCCGGCAGAAGATACAATAGGCTTAGATACGCTGCCCATGGCTTCCAGTCCCGACTTCTTGTGCGAACCAAGAACAAGTAATTCAGCTTTGTGTTCTTTTACCGCTTGCAAAACTTCTTCTTTTGCTGAGCCTTCTGTAACCAATTCGGTGATTTGAGCATCTTTGAAAACAGACTTCAGACCTTCGGCAAAAGAATGCACATACTTTTGCCCTATTGCCATTCTGTCTTTAATAACTTCCTCGGTCAGAGCCGACGGCAAAAAGCTTCTGTAGTCGTTGACCAGCACCGGCGGGACTACATGCATTATGAGGAAGCTGGTTTCTTTTGGAAAAGGAAATCTGACCAGGGTGCTGCCCAGAGCTCCTACACAGTTTTGATCCTGAACGGCAATTAATACTTTCATTCTCAAATTCCCATTTTCTGGCTAATCATGCCTATTGTAAGAACAGGCAGAATATATTGCCAGTTTAAACAATGATAAAGAACTGCTTGAAATCATATCTTTCATCTTATACTTAATGCTTTGAAACTGGCGTCCCAAAGTATCGGCGTTCTTATTACTTTATCAGCAGGGCTTTTGCATAAATGTCGCATTCTTTCGTTTCTGATATTTTCAATGTGCAGAAAGGTGAGCGTCTGAAAACCGGCTTACTCTTCACCTGGTTCTTTCTGTTCATTTGTGTTTATTACATCCTGCGTCCCATCCGTCGCGGTCTTGTTCTTGAAGGTCTCGGAAACGACAACATGCCTTTTGTCTACATGGGCACTGCCCTTGTTACAGGTGTTGTGGTCTGGATTTATTCCAAATTCGCTCACCTGCCGCGCAAACCGCTGATTTCATCGATTTACGGGATCTTCATGGTCAACCTGCTTTTGTGGTGGCAGGCTTTTCAGTTTGAGTCAAACATCACATCCGGACTTTTCTGGGTCTGGCTAGATGTTTTTTCAATCATGGGCGTTACCCTTTTCTGGATGTATGCTAATGACATTTTTGACAGCTCTGCAGCCAAAAGACTTTTCGGTATCATAGCTGGTGGCGGTGGTCTGGGCGCGGTTCTGGGTAGTTCAATCACTGCCGGACTGGTGCAGGCTCTGGGCACCACAAATATGCTTCTGGTGGCAGCCGGACTGGTGGGCGTGACTCTGGGCATTTTCCTTTACATGGAAAGTGTTTTTGCCAGAGCGAACTTAATTGATGGCGCAGGCAAGAAAAAAGAAAAAGACAAAAAGGAATTGGAAACCAAAAGTTTCGTGCAAATATTTGCCCATATCGGTGCGAACAAATTCCTTTTGTTTTTGACTCTGGTAGTCTGTTTCGAGCGCATGACACCGGACTTTGTTCAGTTTTTGTATCATGAAGTGCTGACAGGCATGGCCAAAGGCTCAGCAGCCATTGCCGCTGTCGACGCCAATCTGGAACGCTGGCGCGGAATATGTGAATTCGGCATCGAAATGTTTGTAGTCGCGGCAGTGATAAAGCGTTTCGGCTCTGGATTCTCGCTTGCATCATCCGGTTTAGCCATTTGTGGAAGTTTGATTGCTTTCGCTATTTTGGCCAATCCACTTATAGTTATTGCCATTTTCCATGCCGATGAAGCCATACGCCATTCTTGGTTTAAGGCGGCAAAAGAACTCACATACACTGTGACCAATCGTCAGGTTTTATATATGATCAAACCTGTGATTGAAATGTTCTGTTATCGTTTTTCCAGAGGACTGGCCGGTGTTGCCATTTACCTGGTAAACACTGTTTTTGGCTGGGGTGTGAACGGCATCATGGTAACAGGCGGATTATGCGCCGCTGCCTGGGCTTTTTGCGCCTGGAAGTTGAATGATGAGTACAGAAGATTGGAAGTCAAAACACAAATCGAAAAGGCTTTCCAGGAACCTCCGGACACTTTGCCTGCTGCAGAAAAAATCCGGGCGGAAAAGGAAAAAGAAGCCGGCTCTGTCTAAAATTGCTTCAAGAACCGGTCTGTGATAGCTTAGTTTTGTAATGAAATTAAGTAAGAGTCTATTCAGTCAGCCGGAAAAGTGCGGTTATCTTCCGAACAAACAATGGCGCTTTGAATATAAAAGGGCGATTAGTTTGACGTCCGCTGAGTATACGCAATACATACATGAGGGCTGGCGTAAATTCGGGCGAATGCTCTTTCGTCCTGTTTGCGATGACTGTAATGCTTGTCAGGTAATAAGGGTAGACTGTGCAAACTTCAAGCCGAATCGCAGTCAGAGCCGGACTCTTAAAATAAACAGCGATATTGAAATTATCGTCGCCTCATCCGGTCTTGATAAATCAGTCTACGAACTTTATATAGAACATCACGAAGCACGTGCCCAGGAAGTCGGTTGGAATCCGCCCACAGTTTTTGGCAGCCTATCCCATTTATCCTCGATGGAAGACAATCCTTTTGAAATTCAGGTCTGGCGCCATATGCTTGAGGGAAAACTGCTGGGAGTTTGTTTTGTCGAACCATTGAGTGACGGTTATTCAGCTGTCTATTCGTTTTATGACCCCAAATTCAAACAACGTTCTCTGGGCACTTGGATGATTCTTTCATTGATTGAAAAGGCAAAAGAGCAAAATTTACCCTTTATCTATCTTGGCTATTATGTTGCCGGCTGCCGTTCAATGAGTTATAAGGGAAGTTTTTATCCCAGCCAGCTGAGAGCGGAAGATGGCTCCTGGAGTCAATTTCAGGAGCGCGGTAAATGAAACTGGTATTAAAGCTGGTGCTTTATTTTATCTTTCCGATTTCATTTGCCATCACCATATTTTGCGCCATCAGATATTTCATTCAGCCACTGACGCTGTCTTCTTCAGCGATGATGCCCAATTTGAAAAAAGGGGATCACTTTCTTATTGAACGTTTCAGTCTGGGACAAAATAGACAATTACCTCGATTTACTGTTGTGGCAATGGTTCCGCCGTATGTAAACGGCAAATTATATCCACCGGCAAAATATGACAGGCCGGCTTACTTTTTTGGCAATTTAACAGGATTTCCCGGACTGCCCCGAGATCCTGTTTGTATTCGAAGAATAATCGGATTGCCTGGAGAAAAAATTCAGATCGATCCTGAGCTGGGAATTTTGATAGATGGAAAATTACTGGACGAAAATGCTTTTATTTCAGCCAAGCAATCTGCCCAATCAAATCCATCCAGATTACTTGACCAGTGCGAACAAGTCCCCCGGGATTCTTACTTTGTTCTGCCGGATAACAGGCGTGATTTTGGCGGCAGCGAAGCCT
>CAZEQP010000328.1:0-4716 GCA_964514345.1 uncultured Candidatus Obscuribacterales bacterium | reverse complement strand
GCCGAGCTGCCTCATATCCGGGAAGGACAACTTGTGAAGCGCGATAACAGCGACGACGAGTTGCGTCATCATCATTTGCGCCTGGGAGCCACCACCTGGAAATTCATGCTTTTGAATCCTTCTTTGATGGCGAACAATTTTGCCTTTTTTGCTTTTGGCTACTTGCTCTTTTTTGCCCTCACCTGGCTACCCGGTTATTTTGAGTCGACTTATCATTTGAATCTAAAGCAAGTCGGGGTTTATCTCATCGCCCCCTGGCTCACCGCCGCGGTCATGCTTATGACTGCCGGATTCATTTCCGACTGGCTCTGGAAAAAAACAGGCAGTATGCGTGCTTCCCGCTCGCACCTGATCTGGAGCTGCCAGCTTTTGTCGGGAATTTGTTTTATTCCTGTTCTGTTTAATCAAGACTTGAATGTCAGTCTCATTTTTATATCGCTGGGACTGGGTTTCGGTCTTATGCCAAATGCCGCCTTTTATGCTTTGAACACAGACCTGGCTAAAGACAGAGCGGCAACCAGTCTTGGCTTAATGGACACATTTTTTGCCCTGTCCGGGATTTTAGCGCCTTATCTGACAGGATTTCTGGCAGAAAAAACAGGCAGTTTCAACGCCGCCTTTTCACTGCTTATATTTTTCACCTTATCTGCCACTCTGGCAGTATTTTTCTTCCAGAGACCGGACGAAAAAAAATCTACTGTGTCTTAACCTGAGACTCTTCAATCAGTTTCTGGCTGAAATCTTTGGTCTCTTCAATCACATGCACTTTGCTCTGCAAGTCGGCCAGTACCGTCTCAAGACTTGTAATACGTTTTTTTAAATCGGCAATTTCTTTGGCGCCGCTCTTTTTTCCACTGATGCGATCGGCAACTGAATGAACAAGTGGCCAAAGCAAAATGACAGGTGGAA
This sequence comes from uncultured Candidatus Obscuribacterales bacterium, assembly GCA_964514345.1. Classification (GTDB taxonomy): domain Bacteria; phylum Cyanobacteriota; class Vampirovibrionia; order Obscuribacterales; family Obscuribacteraceae; genus Aved-18. The sequence continues at coordinate 3,807 of CAZEQP010000328.1, read as the reverse complement.
TTACCAAAAGGGCAATAGAGATAATAAGTAGTATGCCGGTAGTTAAGTCCATTAAAAACTAGAGTATCACGTCTTACCAAAAAATTTATGCCACGCAGAGGAAACCAGAAACCAAGCAAAGAGAACTTCCAGAGGCTTAATAGCTTCGGGGGTGTGAAGCCTGTTTTTGACATGGTTTTCAGGACCACAAGGGCCACAGTGTCGGGCATGACTCTATTGACTGCTTTTGTTTTGTCCCTGGTTGCCGTATTTGTCTGGGTCGACTATTTGAAAGTGCCGGATCTTTCCATTTTGGAGTCGTATCAGCCAGGCGCCGAACTTGTTTTGTATGACAAAGACGACAAACTGATTTGCAATTTTCCGGCTAAAGAAAGACGCGAAATTATTCCCATGAATAAAATTTCGCAAAATGTGGTCAAGGCAGTTATTGCAGCCGAAGACAGAAGCTTTTTCCAACATTCAGGAGTGAGCTGGGAAGGCGTTTTGCGAGCAATGCTGACCAATATTTCAAAAGGACACCAGGTCCAGGGTGGGTCTACAATTACGCAGCAACTAACTAAAAACATTTTTTTTGCCGCACAGAAACGCAACATTACTGTAAAAATTGCTGAAACTATTGTGGCTCAACAAATAGAGCAAAAATATTCAAAAGAAAAAATACTGGAGCTTTATCTCAACCAGATTTATTTCGGCTCAGGCGCTTATGGTGTGGAAGCAGCTGCCAAAACTTATTTCGGCAAACATGCAAGCGATCTGACTATAGCCGAGTCGGCATTTTTAGCCGGTATTATCAAATCTCCTTCTGTGCTGGGCGACCGCAGTCATTTGAAACAAGCAATGCAGCGTCAACAATATGTAATCAACGCCATGTTTGAAGAAGGGCTCATAACACTGGATGAAGGCGACTGGGCTCTTAATCAGTCGCTTGAATTCAGACAGGATCAAGATCCTATCGCCACAAAAATATTTGTCCCCAAATATCCGTATTATTCAAGTGTGGTGGCACAAGAAGTGAAAGAGCTTTTGCCCTACACCGGAGCCAAACGTATAAAAGTATTCACCTGTCTTGATGCCAGAGCCCAGAATGCGGCAGAGGCTGTAATAAGAAATGCCAAACTGCCGCGAGGTATCGACCAGGCGGCTCTTGCTTCAATCAATTTAAATGACGGCTCAATTGTTGCTCTTGTAGGCGGGCACGGACAGTATCTGGAAAATCAGTGGAATTCTGCAGTGCATCCTCACACTATGGGTTCGGTGTTTAAACCGCTGGTTTATCTTGCCGCTTTCGAGGGCGGCGCTCTGCGCCCGTCCAGCCAGATTTCAGATTCTCCCTTGACTTTGCTGGATGAAAATGACGATAAAAACCCTGTATGGAAGCCAAAAAACTTTGATGAAAAATATTCAGGCATGATTTCAGTGGCTGAGGCATTGAAGTTTTCCAAAAATGTTTGCGCGGTAAGAGTGGCACAACAAGTGGGTGTTCCTTCCATAATAAATGTAGCCGCACGCATGGGAATTACAGAGCAACTTGCTCCCACTATGGCGTTGTCTCTGGGTGCATCTGCCGCCTCGCCACTTTCTGTTGCAACCGCATACGGTACCATCGCCAGAGGAGGAGTGCGTATCAATCCTCGTTTCATTCGTCGCATTGAAAATGAAAACGGAAAAGTACTGGCAAATTTCAGTCCCGAAATAGAAAAGGTTATGGATGAAAGACCGGTATCCGAGTTGGTCGATATTTTAAAAGAAGTGGTAACTTCAGGCACAGGCACCGCCTCACGTCTGAAAAATATTCCATCGGCAGGCAAAACAGGAACGGCAGACGACGGCAAAGACCTCTGGTTTGCCGGATTCACCGGAGATCTTGTCACTGTCGTCTGGGCAGGAAATTCTAAAAACCAGGCTCCAGGCTCATCTACAATTACAGGCGGCACAGTGGCCGCTCCCATGTGGCGACAGTACAACAGCGCCTATTACAAAGACCACGACAAACCTCTCACTCACTTGCTCGGTTCAGGACTGGGTCAACTGGATACCAATATAAGTAGAAAGGAGGGCAAAGCTCAAACAAATCCGGAAGCCCAGGAAATGATTTATTCAGGCGATGTTTTTCCCCAAGCCCAGAGTCAAAAAACCACTTATCGTCGAATCGGCAATATTCATGTCAAAAAAACAGTTACCAAAAAGTCTCCGGGTGTTACTGAGTACACCTGGGAATCATCGGATAAACATTGAATTTACGGGCTTTCGGGGACTGTTTGTAACATTCTTAACATTGCGTTACACGCTGTTACACCTTGACATATTAAGACATGAAAATTAGCAAGTCCCGAAGTCCTGGAAATACCACCATTTGGCGCTTTCGGGGGAAAATTACGAGCTTGACATCCAACTGTGACGGCCTTACAACTGTATGTGGCGGAAGCAAGTTTTTGCATACAGAAGATGAAACAAGGCGCAACTAATACTGGGGGTATTAGAATGTTTTATTCGTATCATGTTCCACAAGACTTCGAGCAAGACTGGCACACAGTGGGTGAAAAGATGGAAAGATATTTTGCTCACCCAGAAAAGTCCACTTCTAAAGTCAGCAATACAGTAAAGGAATACGCCAAAGCTTCAAAAGGCCAACCCGGCCAGCTGACAGTGTTTGTGAAAATAGCTGCGGTACTGCTTATCGCATTATTCATGCTCACTACATTATGTTATTTCATGGCTCTGGACAGAGAACACTTTAGCGCTTCGCCAGAGCAAGTATCACCAAAGTTTGAAGTGAAATCTGATTTTTTCTCACAAGCTGCATATGCACATTCCAATCAGAATTCACAAGAAATGTCGGGCTGCTCCCAGCTCCCACACTACCAGGCGGCTTTTGGCTTACCTAGAAGATTCGGTTGCGAAGACTGAAGTCACAGACTTCTAGGTAGGCACCGCCGGTAATATTATCGTTTATTCATGTTTTTAGAGCTGAAAAGGCTGAAAGAGATTACTTATTCGTAATTTCACCACCTTTTGCTTGACTACCCTGTTCATTTAAACCACAATGTCAAGAAGGGACTGGATCATGGCTCAAGCTCTGAGTCCAGTCAATAAAGGATAAAACAATGTTCCCCACACCACCTGAGCTAAGAGAAGACTTCACCATCGGCGGCGATAACACCGCAGGCAGTCCCGCTCACAATTCAAGCGAATGTCCTTGCGGTTGTGCAAATGCTCCTGAAAAATTGCCTTCTCGCAAAAAAATCAAAGTAATTTTGTGCCTCACTCTTGTATCGATGATCAGTATGGTCGGTCTCAATGCTTATCAAAGAGATAAAACCGAGCCGCCGCAGGATCATCACAAGAAATTTGCAACCACTTTCAATAATCCGGCAGGCTCCATCCAGGCAGCCGAAACTACTTTTCCCACTCTGACACCGCTCAATGAAATGCAGGTGTACAGCCAAACTCCGGTATATACATCACACTACTCGGCAGCTCAACCCACTATGCCGCACTATCCGGTGCAATCAGTTTCACAGTACAACGAATATGTAGCCAACTACAGACAGCACACTCCCAATTGCCTGCCTTATATCGACAGAGATCAAGTGGGACAGCGTCTGAAACGTTTTGTCACTAGATAAGTTCATCATAATTTGATCACATCAACCTGGTATTTAGTTTGGTATTATTCTTGCCTTACTAAACTTGCACAGGTTTTAAATGACCGGAAAAGTTGATAAACACAATTACTGGTTGTTCAAATCTGAACCGGAAGTCTATTCAATTGACGACCTGAAAAGAGAAGAATCCTGTTACTGGGAA
>CAZEQP010000327.1:0-4717 GCA_964514345.1 uncultured Candidatus Obscuribacterales bacterium | reverse complement strand
AGATAACATCTTTTGTCAGCCCCAAATGGATACCTCAACTGGCTGACGCCACAGAACTTGCCCAATTAGTTTGTGAAAAACTGCCTGCCGGCGTGGTGACATCAGCCCTGGTGCCTAACATAAAAGGCTATGAGCGCTTCAAAGAAACCGGCATCAAACAAGTAAATTTGTTCATGTCGGCTTCAGAGTCGCACAGCAAAAAGAACATAAATAAAAGCATCGACGAAGCTCTGGTGGCACTCAAAGAAGTGGCTGATGTTGCCAAAGCCGATGGATACAGACTGCGCTGTTATGTTTCAGTTGTGTTTGAATGTCCCTATGAAGGCAAAATCAGTCCTGAGCCTGTAGTGAAAATTTGCGATCGTTTGCTTGAAATGAAAGTGGACGAGATTTCACTGGGTGATACCATCGGTGCCGCCACCCCGGTGCATGTGAATCAAGTGATAGAGCTGTTGGCAAAAAATGTGGGACTGGATAAACTGGCTCTGCATTTTCACGACACCAGAGGCGGTGCTCTAGCCAATGTGCTCACAGGACTTGAATCCGGAATAAAAATATTCGATTCAAGCTTGGGCGGTTTAGGCGGCTGTCCCTATGCACCCGGCGCTTCAGGAAATTTGTCCACTGAAGATCTGGTCTATATGTTGCATGGCATGAATGTGGAAACTGGTATAAATTTGGAAAAACTGGTTGAAGCCGGAAAATATGCCCAGAAAATATTGAATAAAAATTTGCCCGGCAGATATTTGAAAGCTTGCCTGGGAGCAGAAAAGAAAGAAAAGGAAAAAATAGCCAAATGACAGCTGAGGTGCTTGTGGATAACGACTTATTGCTTCTTGAAATAGAAAAAGAGCCGCCTATCGCCTGGCTCAAATTAAACAGACCCGACGTCCACAATTGTCTCAATTCCAAATTGCTTCAATCAATATGCGATGCTTGCGCCAAACTGGAACAAGATAAAGAAGTTCGTGTCGTCATAGTCATAGGTTCAGGTGCCAAAACATTTTGTGCCGGAGCCGATCTAGCCGAACGCAAAGGCATGACACCGGGCGAGACCCTGGACTATTTAGGTCTCATCCAGAGAACGATGTGCGCCATCGAACAATTGCCCCAACCTGTTATCGCCGCCATAAACGGACCGGCATACGGAGGCGGGACAGAATTAGCTTTGTCTTGCGACCTGCGTATCATGCTGGATTCTGCCAGTCTGGCTCTTACTGAAGTGACTTTAGGCATTATTCCAGGTGCCGGTGGAACACAAAGACTGCCAAGACTTATTGGCAAATCAAAAGCTAAAGAAGCCATTCTCACAGCCAAGCCCATCAAAGCCGAAGAAGGCAAAACACTAGGATTAATTCACAGACTTGTATCCGACCCGGATAAAACACTGGAAAACGGATACAACAAAGCACTGGTCGAAGCCGCCCGCGCCTGGGCAGCTGAAATTTCAGTCCTGGCTCCTTTATCTTTGAAATATGCCAAGCAAGCCATTGATATGGGCTATGATCGAGATCTGGCTGCAGGCCTTGCTCTTGAAACTAAAAATTATTTGCAATTACTTAATTCGAAAGACCGTCTAGAAGGGCTGGCCGCATTTGCTGAAAAGCGTAAACCTAAATATAAGGGAGAATAAGTTGAAACTGAAGATGACCGCACTTGTATTGTGCGGTGGTCAATCTAAAAGAATGGGCAGGGCAAAAGCATTTTTGCCCTACGCCGGCTCCACCATGATTGGTCATCTTGTAGAAAATCTGGAAAATCTTTTCGATGAAGTATTGCTTGTAGCCAATGACCCGGATAATTATCTGGAGCTGGGTCCTGATGTGGTGCGGGACATACTGCCTAATCGCGGACCTTTGTGCGGAATTCTTTCCGGACTTCTGGTGGCAAATAACGAAAGGTGTTTTGTCACCGCTTGCGATATGCCTTTGTTTAACCGCGAGCTTATCTGCAACATGGATAAAGAAGGGGCAGGTTTTGACATAACTGTCCTGGCGCACGAAGAAAGGCTTGAGCCCCTGATTGGTATATATTCCAAAAATTGTGTCAAAGAAATGGAAGAAGCTTTATTTGCAGACAAACTGAGCATGATGGACTTGATTGAAAGTCATTCGATTGAAAGATCTTTGAAAGTGCACAAATTCTATTGCAAGTACGAAGATCGTCTGGCTCCTGATCTGCCACCATATTTCAATGTGAATACACCTAGTGATTATTCTAAATTGCTGACTAAATAACCTTGCAAAACACATTTATGCCTCCCCAAGCATAAATGAAGGCGAAAATTATGCCTGGGGGAGCATAAATGCTTTTCGGCATTCAATTTTTAAAGTGTATTGCCGACGAATTGCGATTTACTTTGCTGTTTTACCATTGTTGAATGCTTAAGAAGTTTGCCACTCTAACTTTCATACTCTTATTGAGCGGATGCTCTTTATCAAAATATTGCAGAAACCCTTTAAGTATCGGAATTGTGGTTTATGCAACTAGATCTATTGAAGCGGGCGAGAGAATCGATAGTCAGTCAGTTAAGAATGCAAGAACATATCAGTTTTTAATTAAGCGAGATGCACTTACTACTAGTTCAATTGCAGAGGACAGAATTGCAGCTGTAATGATCAACAAAGGCGAGATGGTTTGTGTACACCATTTGCATCTAAGAAACTAGTTCAACAAACAAATGCTTGTTATGATTGTATTAGCGATGAATCAACTCTTAGAGGTGGTTAGCTATGCGTGCACCAACCAATGAATATTTCAAACTCGTGAAGCAGTTTCCGCTGCGGGCTATCAAAACTGAGAAGGAAAATGAAGCAGCTTTGGCTTTTTTCCGAAAAGTTCGCTCGGCAGGCGAAGATAGATTGACCAGAGGAGCTTCTGATTACTTGCATGTTCTGGGCACTTTGATTGGACAATTTGAAAGCAGTCGTTACTCATTCGGCAAGAAACCGTCACCTGGCGAATTGTTGGAATATCTTATGAAAGAACACAATCTCACTCAAATGGATCTTGCTAAAGATCTCGGAGGGCAGGCCAATGTTTCGCTGGTAATTTCAGGGAAACGCAACCTTACAAAGACCCACATAGAGCGGTTGTCTAAAAGATTTAACGTGAGTCCGGCGTTGTTTTTTTAATTCAGCGAATTGGAGCTAAAACCAGGCGTCTGCGACTGCCGCCTTCAGTTAAAACAACAGAGTCAGGATTCACCTGAGCCACATGAGTTGTTTCACCATCCACAGTGAGTGACTCGCCTTCTTTCAAAGTAATAAACTTGCGCATGCCTAATGCGCGTCTGAGATCCGGGTCGATTAAATCAAGCACTATATTGTTGTCGAATATGGCATTGAGACGGACACGATTGGCTAATATCGGCTTGTCCGGAGGATGGGGCAGTTCGCTTGTTTTTACCGATTCTGACCAGTCCACTTTTGGCTCGGGAGGCAAATCTGCTTCTTTGTCCAGGTCGACGCCTGGTGGTGGAGGAATATATTCTTTTGATTCTGTTTTTGTTGCTACAATTTTTTTCTTTTCTTCGGCTTGTAGAGTTGGCGCAAAAGGGTCCACTCTGCCGGCTGAAGCCCGAGCCATATCAATAATGGCGCTTTTGGCTGTAGCCGGATAAACAGTTCTTGTTATGGTAGTAGTTTGGGCAGTAATTTTTGATTTGATATTGGCAGGAATGTTTTTCATCATTTCCTGTTCCTGGGCTGTTTGTTTTGCTTCTTGATCTTTGGTGAACCAGTAAGTGACGCCAATTGAAATGGCACCAATTAAAAGAATCATAATCATGCGTCCGCTCATGATTTGGAACCATCGGTCATATTGGGCATGTAATACACATTCATGACAAAAGTCATGACAGGTTTACCTCCGGCCACTTTCTTCACTTTCTCAAGGGCGGCGGCTCTGTCACCCGATTTTTCTGTGTTCACAGAGGCAACGATGAGGTCGCTGACATTAATAACTCGTTCGTAGTCTTCCAATTTTTTGAGAAATACGACTAAATCGGGAAAATTGCCGGACAAATAAATTCTTTTGCTTATATGGCGAAGCCCGATGTCGGCTGTTTTTGCCTCGGGTGTTTTGACAGGTGCTTTTGCTCCCGGCACGGCAATCTGGGCTACAGGAATTTTTTTGCCCATTTCTTCAAAAACTGCATCAATAGAATCTTTGGCATCAGCTGATTTTTTCTTGTCCTCAGGCAATTCAACGGATAAAAGACTTATTCCGGATTCATGAGCCATTTTGTCCAGGTCATACAAAACTACTTCCAGCTGGTCGTCTTCAGGAAGATTTTTTTTCAGTTTAGCCAGATCTTCTTGCAGACTTCGAGTTTTCTTTTCAAGCAAACCCTTTTCGATGAGCGAGTGTTCAAGCCGAGCATAGTCGGCTTTTTTGTTTTGAGTGTCAGTTTTAAGAACCTCGATTTCGGCATAAAGAGGTTGTATGACACTGGCTAAAAAGAGTGTGCCAAGCACTGGAGATAAAGCCAACAACAATCTAGTCCAGCGATTCATCGGCTCACCTCTGTAGTTTTAGTGTTAGTGATCGATGTCGATGAGGAAGAATAAGAAATCTGTTTTTTGTCCCCTGCGGCATTGATTGAAAGAGAGAATCCTACAAAGTCCGGCTCTTTTTCATTGCGAGTGGCAAAATTTATTTCGGCGTTTTGAATCAAGGGCGAAGCATCAAGGTTTGCGGCAAATTTGGAAATATC
>CAZEQP010000326.1:0-4740 GCA_964514345.1 uncultured Candidatus Obscuribacterales bacterium | reverse complement strand
TGATATCCATCTGTTATTGAACTGAGACTAAAAGTTTACCAATTATAGATTCCCGTCTCTGTCAAGGCAATATATTTTCGTGCGTTCAGACAACGATATTCGCATAGTCAAACCGACCTCTCAATTATGGGAAGAGGCTCTGACCATACTGGAAAAACGCTTGCCTCGGCCCAGCTTTGAAAGCTGGATTAAGCCGGTGAAATTATTGGGTCTGGAAGCCGATGAAATCGTCATCGCCGTGAACAATGATTTCATGCGTTCGATGGTAGCCAACTACAAAACTCAGATTGTCTCTGCGTTTCACGAAGTGTTGAGCGTCGACACTCCTTTTAATCTGCGAGTGGAAGTTCAGCAAGACTCCGGCCAGGACGCTTATTCAAGCTCCATTGCGCATATTCAACCAGACGCGCAAGCAATTACTTCAGTCTCTATTACTTCATCGCCGTCTGCTCCAAAACCGCCTGTACGCTCGGATTCGGCTGTCATCAGTGCGCTCAATCCCCGCTTTACATTTGCTAATTTTGTGGTCGGCTCAAACAGCCGTTTCTGCCATTCAGCCGCCCAGGCTGTGGCTCAAAAACCCGGCAGTGCCTATAACCCGCTTTTCATGTATGGCGGAGTCGGTCTGGGAAAAACTCATATTATGCAAGCCATTGGCCACGAAATCATTTCCAGCTCTCCTCACTTGCAAGTCAGATACATAAGCTGTGAGCGATTTACAAATGATTTGGTTAATTCCATTCGTGAAGATCGTATGGTCGATTTTCGTAAAAGATATAGACAGGTAGACGTTCTTCTTGTTGACGACATTCAGTTTATTGAAGGCAAGGAAGCCACACAGGAAGAGTTTTTTCACACTTTCAACGCTTTACGCGACACTGGCAAACAACTTGTACTTTCATCAGATCGCCCGCCTAAGGCTCTTTCACATCTCACCGAGCGTTTGCGCAGTCGATTTGAATGGGGTCTCATAGCTGATATTCAGCCGCCTGATTACGAGACAAGAGTTGCTATTCTGCAGAAGAAAGCCGAAGTGGAAAATATGCAAGTCTCGAACGATGTTCTTGAATATATTGCTTCCACCAAAACCAATAATATTCGAGAGCTGGAAGGAGCCTTAATTAGCGCCTTTGCTTATTCCAATCTGATGGGCACACCGCTTAATCTGACTGCCGTGCAGAGCGCATTTCAGCGCGGTGGCGCTCCAGCCAGAAAAACAGTGCTTTCTTTAGAATCTATCATCAACGCTGTAGCTGATGCATATAAGGTAGAGCCATCTGAATTGCGCTCCAGCAAACGATCCCAAGATATAACTATTGCTCGTCATGTCGCTATGTATTTGGCATACGAAATCGGAAAATTCAGTTATCCGAGAATTGGAGAGGGTTTCGGCAATCGCAAACACAGTTCGGTGGTCTATGCTTACCAACGTATTCAAGAACTCCTAACTACTGATTCTGAGTTGGCATCAACTGTTTCAGCCATCACTAAAAAGTTGGGCGTTTAAAGTGTTTGTCTATAATTTGTCGACAACTTGTTTTATTGGCGTCATTTAGCTGTGTCAATTTCATTTTCCACATCCAGTTTTGAAAAATCATCGACTGACTTTGAACAGTTTTTACACAAGCGATTTTGAAAGCCAGTCACGCTTAGAATAGGTTTTCTACAGAAATTTTGCCTCCCTACTACTACTATTTAGATATTTTTCCTAAATTACAGAGCAGAAGAACAATCAGAAAAGACCTTGCCAGCTTGAACAAAGTTAACCGCATTCAAATGAACGAAACGCTGTCATTTGCTTTATTCTTTAAGATGTCTACATAGAAAAAGTCGAGGTAAGGCCCATGCATTTCGCCCTCCAAAAAGAAACACTCGTGCGGGCACTTAAAGATGTCACCAGTGCATTGGCAACTCGTGTAGTGCAGCCGATTCTCAATAACGTAGCTATTGAGAGCCTGGGTGAAACATCGATAAAATTTAAAGCCACAGATTTAGATCTATCAATAGAAACGATTGTGGCCGGTGTAGTTTACACACAAGGCGCAGTCACACTGCCGGGGCGAAAACTTTTGGAAATTGTTTCCAAATTACCGGATGACCTTGTTTCTTGCCAAATTGAATTGGATACATTGACAGCTACAATTTCTTGCCGAAAATCCAAATTCACTCTTACCGGTCTGGCTTTTGATGATTATCCAAAAACAATCAGCAAAAGACCCGAGCAAGCTTATGTAATGCCGGTTGAAATTCTTAAGAAGTCTTTGTTCCAGACAGCCTTTGCAGCTGCCAGTTATGATGCCAGCAGTATTTTGGGCGGCGTATTTCTGGTGATGCAGGACGGGGTTCTGGAAGCCACTGCCACTGATGGCAGCAGAATGGCCCATAGACAGGAAAAACTAAATGTTATAGCTCCTGCAAAAGCTACTGGTGAAGCCGGCTTGAGCGGCGAAGTCGAAGGGGAAGCAGCCAAAAGCTCTACAATGACCATGGATAAGCAGGCTATGCTCAAAGTGATTATTCCGGCTAAAGCATGTACTGAAGTCATTCGTACTCTGGACAATTATTCGCAGTCACAGAAAAACGGCACCAATGAGGAAGTGCGCATCGGATTTTCAGAAGGTCAGGTTACTTTCGAAACAGAGCGGCACTGTCTGGCTACACGCTTGATCAGCGGAGATTATCCAAAATATCAAGATTTATTCCCCTCTGAATTCAAATATCTGGCAGTGTTCAATCGCGAAGAAATGATGAAAGCCATCGAGCGTGTAGCTATCATGTCGGATGACAGAACACATCTGGCCAAATTGCATTTTGAAGATCAAACAGTGCATGTGTCAGCCAACACTCCTGATATCGGCAAAGCGCAAGAAGAAGTGGGCATTCAGTACGAGGGACAAGTTCTGGACATCGCCGTAAACGTCAAATATTTCCTGGACGTTTTGCAGAGACTGGTGTCGGATGAAGTGCGCCTGGAAATGTTGGGTTCGCTAAAACCCTTGATTTTGAAAGGCGTTGGAGACGAGTGCTATAAGTATCTCCTCATGCCGGTTCAAGCAAAATAAGCCAGCAGTCAGCAGTCTAATTGTTTGGTACTTCCATTCCAAAATCCAGATCAATCAAATCATCGCAAGATTTTTGAGTCTGGACGGCTTCGCTCGATTTTAATTTGTAATCAGGTGTACATGGGGAGTTTTCGCGCATACGTTCAAGTGACTTCAAACGAGTCGCAGTTATTCTGGCGGATTGAATGCGTTCTTCTTGAACGACGTCCTCTTTGGCAAAACATTTTGTAATCATGTTTTTGCAGGCATCTAGCAGTTTATTGGTCATAGTCCCATCCTCGTCGGCTATTACCAGTTTGACTAATTTGAATGCCGGCGACATCACTAAAAATCCGTATTTATTCGATCCCTCAGATGGGGGATGGGTTCAGAAAAAATAAGCTAGAACTAATGAAAACGCCCTATTTAAGTAAGATTGCATAATTCTTAGTTGTAAAGAATAGCCTGGATTTTCAAAGATATATGCATAGTTTTTTTTTGTCTATTTGTAAAAGCTTCCAGCCAACATCTCAAGTAAACAGTTTGTATCCAATCTTTCTCAGCTTCTTATTGCTGAGGAGAAGGAGCGCAGAACTGGTTTGGAAAGCCGAGCAGGACCGAAAAAACTTTTACTACTGAAACGCAACAAAGACACCGGGAGGCTGAATGAAACAGCAAACGGTAGTCTTTAGCTAGGAAAGGATCCATAGCATGAATCAAACCTCTTGCCGCGCTGGCGAACCCAAAATGGGTGGCATATTGTCCGGCTTCACCTGCTGCCCGGTCTGTGTCATTGACGGTCGACCGCAGGAACCGTATCGGGCTCTTCCCGGTCAGTTCAGTCGCGTGCTCTGCCTCGACTGCGAGCGCTCGAGCAACAATTGCTCGCCTGCCATGTCGGACTATGCCCGCCAACTTCCGCAGGGCATGCGCGATCTGGTCGTTTCGCTCATCTCCTGGCAGAATCAGGATGGTGTGGAAGCGGTCGTTCCCTACCGTTTCAAGACGGTGCGCAACAACGCCGACAACTTCAAAGGCGGAGCCGACGGACTGCTTGCCATTGGACGCCGCGATAACTTTGATGTCGTCGCCGGCGAATCGCGCAAGACGACTCTGGTGTTCGCCATCGACGAGAATCACTGCAACGACGCCATTGAGATTTGTTTTCGTTCCCCTGAGGTGGAAGGCTTCAACAAGCCTGCCGGCCTGACGGGAAATGAGATTGAGTCTCAGTTCATGGAGAAACTCGGCGCCTGCAATCTGCCCGCACACCGGGCTGCAGCCGTCAAGAAGCTCCTGGCGTTCGGCTTCCGCATCACTCATGTGGACGTCGACTCGTCGCTGGCTCACATTTACTTCAATGTTGAGAAGTCGGAAGTTTCAGCCAATCTTAACTGGGTGAACATCTGACTTTTTTCCACTAGGAAGTAAGAACAACACAAACAACGGAGAGCAAAATGGCTCCCCATCCGGATACCCTCCGCCACCCATGGGATCCTCGGTTTGCCATCGAGATCAAAACACCCGCCCAAGCCGCACTCTGGCGCAAAATTCTCATCGCCAAGATTGCAGTGCAGGTTGTGGTAGTGGTCGGGCTCCTTGCCCTTCTGGGACTCACCTTGAAGGAGATGGCCTTCCTGGCCGTCTTTGTCGGCGGCTGGAAAGCTTTCGACATGTGGCGAAATGGCCGGCTGAACTT
>CAZEQP010000325.1:0-4773 GCA_964514345.1 uncultured Candidatus Obscuribacterales bacterium | reverse complement strand
TCCGGTCGAGGATGCTTCTATTTGCAGGCGGGCGGCACTTTTTCCCGAGCTGTCGGCAGGTAGAATTTTTATCGCCACCGTCATATTCAAGATTTTATCGAAAGCCTTAACCACAGTGCCCGTGCCGCCCTGTCCCAGCTCTGTCAGGAAGTCATATCGGTCGGCCAGATTATGTAGTTTTGTCGAATCATCTGGAGTCAAAAACGAAAGCTCCTGCCGACTGAGTTAATGCAAAACATTATTTCACAAAAGAGTCATTCTTAATGACAAACGTCATAAAGTCCGGCTGACTTTCTCTCTTGCCGGCATCGATTTGCCGCCAAGCCCGGATACCTCTCTAAAAAGTGAATCAACAATTCTTTTTTCGGGTGACTCTCCCGAGCCATTTTTATCAAGTTGTGCGACCGTTTGTGCTTTGCCGAAGCGCACCACAATTTGAACCGGTCTAAGAAGCCATTTGCCTGGAGGCAGAGCCCGATCTGTGTCTTTCATATAAACCGGTATGACCAAAACTGGCTTGTGACTGAGCAATAAACCAATTCCTGGTTTGAATTCCTGCAACTCACCAGACAAAGTCCTGCGTCCTTCAGGAAACCAGATCAGATTGTGTTTGCTATCCAGCACCCCAGCCCCAAAAGCAAGACTGGATGAGATGGCGTTTTCTGCATCAATTGGAATCGCTCTAGCCAGGCGGCTGCCGAATCGCGCCAGTGGGTTGGCAAAAGCTATGCCTACCCATCCCGCCCACTGGCTTTTAAGCAACTGAGACATCGGCAGGGCAGCGGCAAGTGTAAAAGGATCCAGATAACTTGCATGATTAGGAACAAACATGTACTGTTCATTTTTTTGTATATTTTCAAGACCTTCTACTTTGATCCGGAAATACAAACGGAAGAACAATCGATTGAGTTCAAATAAAAACCGTTGCAGGATGGACATAAAGGGATTCAATGGAGTCAGCCATTTTTTTTGATCTTTCGACAAACATTTTTGCCAGTGTAAAAATGGGTCTATTGAAAATGAGTTGTTTCCGCCGTTTTTGACTACTGCTTGCAAAAGATCGCGCAAGGTGATGATTTGAGCTATGGCTCCTTCTTTCAACTCCACACCGGATTGATCCCTGATATCCAGGCTGATTTCAAGCCATTCCAGTGAATCGATCCCCAGATCCAGCTGGACATTCGTGTCCAGGGACAGTTGTTTCACTTTCAAGCGATTGTTCAAATATGCCATTACTATTTTTGCGCTTGAATGGCTCATCAATTCTTTGTCTTCTTTTGAAAGACTTTCCCACCATTGTTCCGGTGAAATTTCCAGACGCTCTATTTTGGTTAATTGATCATAGAGGGTAGATAATTTGTGGCGTTTGATTTTGCCCATAGCTGTGCGGGGAAGACTTTCCGATGTTATCTCATAACCGGATAAACGTTTGTAAGAAGGAAGGGTTAAAGATCCTCGATCGATGGCATCATGAATGGCGGCATCGACACTTTTCAAATCTGCCGTCTGAATTTTTGCCATATCCGGCACAATGACACAAACTAACTTACCGTCTCTTTGAAGCACTCCAACTTCCTTTATCAATGAATCTTTTTGATAATGTTCTTCCAGCCATTCAGGATCAATTTTCTTTCCTGTTTCGCTCACAATCAAAGAAGATTGTCTGCCTTCGATAGAAAGATAGCCATCTTTTAGGTTTCCGCAGTCACCAGTTTTGAGCCAACCCTCACTATCAAAACAATCTTTCTTCTGGGGCGAATTCAAGTACCCGGAAAAAACACCAGGTCCTTTTGCAAAGATTTCTCCATTTGAATTGATTCTCAATTCGGTTCCTTCAAGAGCCTGTCCAACACTGGCAAAATGAGCTTTGTCCGGCATCAGGACACTCAATAATGGCGATGTTTCAGTCAGACCGTAGCCGACTGCCATCTGATAGCCGAGTCCGCCCAGTTTTTGAACCAGTTTGCCTTCTATGGAAGCTCCGCCGCAAGTGAGAAGTCGCAAATCCTTGCCTATCTCTTGATGTAATCTGTAAAGGATGTATTTTCCAAGACGGATATTTGTCAGATTGAAAATTCCCTGACTCAAACTAAAAAGAGGCTTCAAAAGAGAAGAAAAGCCTGTAAGAGATTGGACCCTGTCGTTGATTGTTTTGTAGAAAGCCTCATAGAGACGGGGCACTCCAATCATTACATTGACCTGTCCTTCTTTTATAGACTGTAAAAGACGGGGTCCGGTAAGTGAATGAGGAAGAACTATGCGGGCGCCAAGCGCCAGTGGAGTTAAGATGCCGACTACAAAAGGATAAACATGATGCATCGGTAGAGGCATTAGAAACCCATCGCCCCGTTTTGACAAGCCAGCCTTGACTAAGCTACTGATTTGATAAACCAGGTTGGAGTGGGTAAGCGGAACACCTTTAGGAACACCGGTTGTTCCCGAGGTAAAAAAGAGGACGGCCATATCGCAAGGTCCAGCATCGGCGCAAGTAATAACCGATTTATTGCCGCTTTTGCTTGCGAGAATATTGTCTCTATCATTATCATCATCGAGCAGACATATTTTTTCCCGGCTGTAGTGAATGGTGTTCTCCAGCCGAATTTTGCCTGATTTCGTAGTAAAGATAAAGGCGGGATTGATGCTGTGCAATATAGAGTTCAGAGCTTCATCATCACATTGTGAATCTATTGGAACAACTACTGCTCCCAGCATGATAACAGCGCAACAGGCGATTATCCACTCAGCGCAGTTTGAAGAGTAGAGCACCACATAATCGCCTTTATTGACCCCTCTTTCTGAAAGCTTTTCAGCGGTGCTTTCTGCACAGGCATACAATTCACCATAGCTTATTGTGCGTAAATGATTTTCTTCAAAAATTTCAATTGCCGGATTATGCCCGTTCAGCTGAATGAACAGACAAACCAAATCTTGAAGAGTATTGATTTTACTTTCGCCTTTATCAGTTGCATTCATAAAGTATTACCGGCTCAGTCTTAAACTCCATTTTGAAGTGTAAAACCGATTTTGCCATAGCCAGCAGGAATGATTCTGAATCAGCCGCAAGGATGAAAAAATCAATTACTGGCGAATGAAAGAAGTAATTCATCCTAATGGTGCATGTAATCTCAGTCGTTTTTAGTCATGCTGAATAAGCCGCTCAAAGGAGAGAACCATGACTTATGCGACTATAAAAGATCTGCCGGTAAAAATCCAAAATACTTTGCCGGAGCATGCTCAGGAATTATTTTTTGTGGCTTATAACTGTGCTCATGAAGAACACCGACTAGATCATGAAAAGGCGGTGCTGTTTGCCTGGGAGGCGGTTAAAAAGCATTATGAAGAAAAGAATGGCACCTGGATTGAAAAACAGCTTTCACACTAGTGCATGCGGCAAAATTAGTAAGACAAGATTATGAATTGAGCAAGCACAATTGACATCGGTTATATTTAGTAGTGTGGTCAATTGACTGCAAAACAGATCCCGGGAGGGAAAGCTGTGTTGCGGTAGATTTTCGCTCGGGCAAAAGGACCCGGGAAGGGGAACCAAATGGAATCCGAAATATATTTTGAGTCGGAGGATTTTAAGTTCATAGAAAACTTGCCTGAAGCAAAAGGCGAGGATGAATACACTGGCAGTAATTATCAGAGTAAATATGATGATTCAACCACCAGCTATTTAAGAGAAATTGGAAAATATAAATTGCTTTCGGCTAAAGAAGAAATTGAACTTTTTCGAGCTTATAAAAACGGAGACTCCTCCGCTCGTCACAAAATTATCCAGGCCAATCTACGCCTGGTAGTAAGTGTGGCAAAAAAATACAGAAACAGAGGCATGTCATTTCTTGATCTAGTGCAGGAAGGGACTCTGGGATTGATGAGGGCGGTGGAAAAATTTCAACCGGAAAAAGGGTTTAAATTATCAACTTATGCCACCTGGTGGATCAGACAATCAATAACGCGAGCCATCGCTGAAAAATCGAGGGCGGTAAGATTGCCTGTGCATATGACTGAGGCCTTAAGTAAAATAGGAAAAGCCATTCACTCATCAAAAGAGCCATCAGGAGGCTTGCCCGATTATGACCAGATTGCCCAAAGCACCGGAATAGGTGCTGAAAAAGTGAAAAGAATCTTGTCTGCAGATAAACCGATGGTTTCGCTTGATGCCTCGCTCAATGATTATGATGATGAATTCAATCTTTTAAGTGTTTTAACAGACGATAGAGGCAATCAACCGGACGAGCATGTAGAAAGGCAAATGCTTTGCAAAAAGTTGTCGGAGGCGTTGAAAACGCTGAGACCGCAAGAACAAGATATTTTAATGCATCGATACGGCTTAATTTCAGGTACACCTAAAACTCTCTGCGAAATAGCGGCTATGTTTGGATTGAGCAGGGAAAGAGTAAGACAGATTGATATTAGAGCCCGCAAAAAGCTCAAAAACAACCTTGTTCTGGCTAAATTTAACGCCCAACTCGATTGATTTTGAGCAGATCCCCGGGGGCTTATCCAGCCTATCATCCTAAAGAATGAAAAGCAGGTTTCAATTTTTCTACCTGCGAATGATGTTATTTTGCTGGATATAAATCAAAATTGAAACATCAGTCAGTATGGAGCTAAAACCATGCTTTTTTTCAATAAAAAAGATCCGGTGCAAGACAGGCTTCTTCGTATGAAAAGTCGAACTGAAGTGAGGGAAAAATCTGCCCATGAAGATTTTCTGAGCCGGTATGAAAACAACAAAGTTTTTAGTCATACAAAGGAGACTGAACATCA
>CAZEQP010000324.1:0-4799 GCA_964514345.1 uncultured Candidatus Obscuribacterales bacterium | reverse complement strand
GCTCGGAAGGAAATTCGGTTTCAGCTGGTGCCACCACCACCGATGCGGGAGGTTCTTCACTTTGCGGGGACGGGAAAACGATGTCTTCAATAACTTCTTCTTCAACCTGCTCTTCCGGCCAGAAACGGGTCGGTGCAACCGAAACATCCTCGTCGCTTCTGCCAAAGTCGAATGAAAATTCTACTTCTTCTTCCTCATCATAATTTGCCTCATCAAATCCGAATCCCAGTCCATTGTCGGATCCGTCTTCCATCCAGGTGCGGACAGGCGCAGATGCTGCCATCTCGGGCATCGGCTTATCCGCCGTTATTTCGGAATATTTTTCCGGCGGCACAGATAACGGTCGCTTCAGTGAATCGGAAGTATCCCGCAGCGATTCATTGATGATTGGCTCATTAGCGACGTCAATTGAATCAATTGATTCGATTGATTCGATTGACTCCAGCGCTTCAATTACTTTGATTTCTTCAGGCTCGAGCAATTGACCCAGAGAGGCCAGATCATCAACCGTTTTCGGCTTACTCAACTCTTCATCGACAAGCGGTCCCATCAAATCTGCAATGGTCTTTCTCGGCTTGGACTTCGGCTCTTCAATTACTTCAGGTGCATGTATCCCGTCCATAAGTGAGCGAAGAGACTTTTTGCTGCTCTTTTGTTTATTGGGGTCAGAAGCAATATCTTCAATGTCGGGACGAGCGTATTCTTTTTCTTCCCGCACCGCAAATTCGAATTTGGTTATTTCTTCGTCTTCTTCAGTTTGATTCCAGTCAAGCTGATCTTTCCAACCGGGTGTGGCGTGCCCTTTGCTGATCTGGCGTTTAGCCACTTCTTCTGTGTTAATCATGGGGCCGGATGAAACAGCCTGAATTTTGCCGGCGGCTCCGCTCTTCATGTTTTGCTGCGCTTTCGCTTCTTTTTGCACTTGAATTTCTTGCAAGTTTTTGGCAATTATGCGATCCATTTCTTCCCGGGCAATATGGTTTTCTCTCACCAGAAAATCTTTGATTGGTGTTTGAGACGAAAGCCAACCGGCCATCGCTTCTTTAAATATATCCAGAGTGATGACCGCGTCTTTGACCAGTTCTTGCCCCAGCACCGCCTGGTCTAGATCGCTTTCTGTAATAAAGCCCTGTTTGACCAGAAATGTTCCAAACAACATTTCCGGCATGGCTTTATGCATGTCGGCGGCAATCTCAAGTTCAGTGGGTTCCAGCAATCCGGCAGCTTCGAGCAACTCTCCCACCCGGAAAAGCATGCCACCGCCTTCAGTGGCGCCTTCCCTGGTGCCGGCCAGTGGAGTTTTCAGTCCCAGAAATCGAATGTCATAATCGGTTCTGGTCAAGGGATCGCTCAAGATGTCGTGCGCAATCCAGATCTGTTGAAGATCTCTGATCATCGACTTGCGTTTCTTTTTAGGCGCTTGATTGAACTCGAAAAGTAACCGTCTTGCAAGACGCAAAAATGATATATGAATCTCTCGAAAGCTGGCTCCGGGCTCCACTTTCAAAAGTATATATGAATTTGTTTTGGGTATTTCCTGGTCCTGGGTAGTAGTTGTTCTTGCGGCAGTCTCGCCTGATTTTTCAGCCGGAAGCGGCGGAACCTGAGTGGGAAGCTTGGCGGCAGTAGTATTGGGATTTTCTTGTGGCTGAACAGCCGCATTTTCCTTTGTAAACTTGGCTTTTGCCTTGGCCGTTAATTTTTCCATGGCCTCGACTTCAAGCTTGGCATATTCAGTGCCTGCCAAATTTATTTCACGCGTTCCCGCTCTGTCTTCAGCCGGCCCTCCTTCCTGAGCAAAGGCGGATTCAGCCTCTTGAATATCTCCATTATCAGCTTCATGCAAATCTTCAGCTGCTACCGCCTCGGCTTCTCCCGCTTTGAGCAGCAGATAAATTTGTTTGTGCGCCAGATTAGCGCCATCCGTGTCCCCGCGCTGAAAGCTCTGTTTGAAAGCAGCGGCCAGCACTCGGCTTTCAAGATCTTTTCTCTCTTTTGGCGCCATAGGAGCTACGAGCACGGTTTGGAATGCGCGCGGACTCATGCGTTCGACTTTTCACCTGCGGGAAAGGAAAATACTAAGTACAACAACTTTATAGACATAATTCAATGAACACTAACACTTTTAATTTATTAAACACAGAATTGTTCAAAATAAACTTTTCTCTCACGCCCCAACAGTTGACGCAATTCGAGACTTACGCCCGCGAACTTGTTGCTTACAATGCCCATACCAACTTGATTTCGCGCGAAATAAAGGGAGAAGATGAAATTATTCGGCGCCATTTTCTCGACTCTTTGTCATTAATCGAGTTCTGGCAAGAATTAAACGGCAAGCCCTCCTTGCATCTGGCGGATATAGGAACCGGCGGCGGATTTCCTGGTCTTTGTCTGGCTATCGCTCAGGAAAATCTGAAAGTAGTCTTAATAGATTCAGTGGCAAAAAAGACCGAATTTTTGAAAAATCTGGTCGCTAAACTGGAATTGTCTCACCGGGTAAAGGTTCTGACCGATCGAGCCGAAGAATTAGGGCATCATCCCAAATTCAGGGGCAAGTTCCAGATTGTCACAAGCAGAGCCTTAAGCGCCATGCCGGTAGTGGCCGAGCTGGGACTGCCTCTGCTTGAGCAGGGGGGAAACCTGGTCACTTATAAAAGTCGCGCCGGTCTGGCTGAAGAATTAAGCTCCGCCCAGGCTCTTGTCGGTCAAATGGGAGGCGGCAAGCCTTTTATTCAGATACCAAGCATAGCCAACCAAGAAAAAAATCACTGTCTGGTTTTTTTGCCTAAAAAGTCGGCTACTCCCGAACAGTTTCCTCGTCCCTGGGCAAAAATCAGCAAAAATAAAAAACGCAATTGAGTTTGTTTATGACGCCAGACTGGAACTGGTTTCATTTTCACCCGCTTCGGGGCCTTCTAATTCGCTGTCATCCACAAGCCAGCCTTCAGCACTGGCTTTGTGCCGGGCTTTTGCCGGATCGTTTTCGATTGACAATTCAAGCACGTGGCGCTTGCTTTCAAATACATAACTTGTTCTGTTAATCAAAGCTGTGACGTCTAAATGTTCAAAGGCGAAAATCATATTGTCTAGATGTCTATACCAGCTGTCGCTCACCGGAAACACAATATCGGCGACCATTTTGCCGATATCGATTATTTCATTGTGCATTTTGCTTGAACGAGCCGGCCAGTGCATGATGTTTTCTGAAGTGTCGAAATTGAGACATTCCACTTTGCCCAGATACGGAATAGATTTGGTTTCAATCCTGAATCCCAAATCGGTGTAGGCGCGCATTTCTTTGTACCAGCAGTCAAGAATAATCTCTTGGATAGTTTCGATATGCGGCTCCAGGCGCCACATCTGGCTGGTAGGCAAATAAGAACGGGAAGGAACGAATTCCCACTTATTGTTGTTGTAAGTAAGCTGGTACTGGTGTGTATGCGCCCAGGCAGTCATGAGCACACTCATCCAGATATTGTTTTCTCGATAAACCTGCTTGTAAGAGTCTTTGAACCAAGCCTGCCAGACATCGAAGTTGTCATAATTGCTCGAACGTTTGGCAAGACCCTCTCGCCAGTCTTTTTCATCCGGCAGCGGATCTTCAGAGTGAAAGAATTCCTCCCAGTAACTTGTGGCTACAGCGATTTCAAGTAGATTTTCGTCAAAGTCGCCAAGCTTGTCTTTGGCCAGAGCACTTACTGCAATAACCGCCTCTTCACAACGTGAATACGGATTGGAGTCGCTGAGTGCGCTTGAATGGCGGACGTGATCTATGGCGGCTCTAATTAAGAAGGCTGGAATCATGATTAATTACTTCACTAAAGAAAAAGCTTACTAAAGCGAAGACATTTTCACCACATTTATTTTGATTTGGATTTGGAATGAACCAGGGGATATCTTTCACTTTCTTCAATGAGAGCGGCAAAACTCTCTATTTTATCTTTGCAAGCCTCGTCTTTCTCCAGGTCGCAAAGAGCTGAAGGCAGTCTTTTAGACCAGCAGCCTTTACCGCTCAAACCCGGCTGATTGAAGCGATCTTCGTTTCCAAGCAGGTCTGAAATCATCATTACAACCAGCCAGCACGGACTTTCGACCAGGGCTTTTTCAAATGAGAACTGGACCTTTTCATCATAAACTACAGGCGGGTTGTCAGGGTCCATATTTATAAGACCCATTAGTCTTCTCATTTCAAGCCAGCTTTCATGCCCATTCGGCCCATGCCAGCGCGTCACCAGATCACGATAGAACTGAGCGATGGTCTGATGATCATGGGTGGCATAAGTGGCAAGAGATAAAGGATGCAGTGTGGAGATTGGCTTGTACTCCTGGCTGTCCGGGATATGCTCGAAAATTGGTATGGCAAATCCGGCCATTCCCAGATCGTGTATGGTTTCTCTCACATAATCCGGCACCACAAGACCCAGATCCTCAGCCACAATAAATGCTTGCGACTGACTTGCCGCATCAGCGATTATTTTCAAAATCGCTCTGCCGTCTTGATGATTGAGCTCGGCATTTTCTTCCGGTTCATCTTCACGAGGCAAAAATTGTGGAAGTTTTCCGCCGGTTATTTCTTTCACCTGCTCAGGCGTCAGTTCCACAAATTCGTGGTTGCGCTCGGGTATCCAGGGAAACGCATAAATACGGAAAAAGCCCAAAATATGATCGATGCGAAAGTCATGAAAATGAGCGGTCAAACGCTTGATGCGATTTTTCCACCAGGTAAAATTTTCGGCTTTGTGTTTGGACCATTTATAAAGCGGAATACCCCAGTTCTGTCCCCAGTTTTTGGTGAAAAG
>CAZEQP010000323.1:0-4801 GCA_964514345.1 uncultured Candidatus Obscuribacterales bacterium | reverse complement strand
CTGACTGTCCATTGAGGGGAGTATGTACCACGGAAGTGGAGGCCAACCTAGGCGCAGCGCTGTCAGAACCTTTATTGCTGTACTAAGACGACAATCATATTCACCTTTTTCAATTTTTGAAATATCCGATTGACTGATTCGAGAAATTTTGGAGAGTTCCGATTGAGTTAAATTTAGCTGCTTTCGCCTTTTGCAAATGATGCCGCCAACCACATTTTGAATATCTTCAGAAGCTGAGGAGAGACGACAGGTCGAACACTTGTGAAGGTTATGCTGGAAAGCTGCGTCAATTACCTTGTGGCGGCACTCCCATCTAGTCATTCGTTCAGATGTGTCGCGATGGCTGAGGGGATTGAGGCTGCCCTCCCAGAGCACTTTTTCATCAACCAATACAAGTTTTTCGTGTATTCGAGGGATTGTATTTACGTGCACCCCAATAGAAAGTAATCTCTGTGAGACAACTTCTAAGTCATTGCATCTCTGCTTGTACTCTTCGTCTTTATAATATCGATTATCTATGGCTTGAGTGAAGACGCAGATCCGTACTCCTCTTGTGACGCACTCTTCGAGGAGGGGACGAAGATTGTTTACTCTACTTATGGTCATGAACGGACTTTGAATCAATACAAGAAAACGTGATTTTCTCAAATCATAGTCAAATTTTGAATAGAAATTCTTATGGTAGTAAACTTCATGCATCAGCGCCCTCCTTTTGATTTGCCCCATGTCAATTTATTCTCGCGTCTTTTAGTTCGAGTTTCGTGCAGAACGAGAGTATCTATGCTGAATTTCTTTTTTTTATTAAATGGAAAATCGATCCACCTTTGAACAAAATCAAAAAAAGTGACAAGGCCCTATCTTCAATTCTTTGAGCTTTCTGGTAGGAAATGGAGATTATATGGGGGGACATATAAAAAACGGCACAAAATTATATGGGAGGACATATAATGCGCTCAAGTTGGTGACTCCGGATGACTTTAAACATCCCAGTACTAACCTGCCTGGAGAGAGGAACAAATCCTTGCCAAAAGAAAAGGACATGGCTGTTGCGGGCCATGTCCTTTCGCTTGCACCTTTACCGGAGGGGCTTAGTCAGTTAGAGATACCTGAGGATTAATCAGGTACTACACCGACTATTTAAAACACTCCACTCTTGTCACTTGCGCAAGTGCAATCAATTTGCGCAAGTCTTTTGTTTGGACGTAACCCGACAAACATAGATTTGTCTGTCCTTTTTCAGAAACGACTTTGATGTCGGTGAGTCCGGCTTTCTTGAGCAGGTTCATCAGCTCGGATGAGGGCTTGCCGTTGAGATTGAGGATGATACGAACATCCCATTTCTTGGCTGAGTTTTTTCCGGCGGCGAGTGCACCCTGCAAGTGAGCGTCGAGTTTGTTCAAGTGAGCGTCGAGTTTGTTTAATTGAGCATCGAGTTTGCTCAGGTTGTCGTTGAGTTTGCTCGAATTTGAATTTTCATTTTTGTCGCTGTCTTTTTTGGACAACTCTTCTTTGAGCGCGGCCTTTTGCGGTTCTGCTTTTTTGCGATAGTCCTTGCCCTCTGCTTTTGCCATCAAAACCGGTCCGTTCTGTGAGGCGGATGATCCTTCAGAGCAAGCAGCCAGAGGTGGAGGCGGACAACACATTGGTGCCGGCGTAGCGCAGAGATAGTTCGCCTGGCGGGAGGCTTTGTATTTGACTGAGCGGCCGTATGCCACGCCGCCGAGTGCACCGTTGGCAAATCCGCCGGCTCCACCACCACCACCGGCTCTTGTAGAGGCTGGAGCCATGGCATCGCATTCCTGACCTAGTGTCCTCTCGTAGTCGACGCCGTCTGGGATTTCGACCGGCACTGCCACAGTTTGCGCTTTGCCGCCTTTGGTCACCACTTTCTCTTCCACGGCAACAAATGATGTGTAATTGGTCATGATGTGATGGTCTAAAGCGGTGGCGATTATTTCGTCTTTGATTTCTTTCTTGGGATTGCCGTTCTGGGCGCCCATCCAATCTTCCGACATGAGCCGGTCCACTTTGGCGCGTGCCCAGATAGAGGCGACGCCCTGATTAGCCGTCGAATCCTCTGGAAAAACAAGATTCATGGTTTGCTTGTATGGTTGACCGGCCTGGTATCCAGTTAGAGTTACTGTACCTGCACCGGGCTTCAAGTAGCGACCTTTGATATAGAGCGGTTTTTGTGCCCACACATCAGAGACATTTTTGGGAAAAACTTCTTTCACGTCCACTCCGTTGAATGAGAGTTTCACGTCTGTAAGCACCGGGGAAGAGATTCTCTGGTAGAACTTCTTTCCAGCCTCTTCGCCTTTTGAATTCAATAAAACATATTCAGCTTCGCCGCCGCCCTCTTTGGCGATGCCGTCCACTAGAAATCTATTGACACTATTGCCGGTGCCAAATGAAAACCAGCGTGCTTTCTCGCGCGACTTGGCCACAAGTCCCATGATTTCCATGTCGTTGCCGACATAGCCGTCGGTCATGAATGTGACGATGCGCAGGCGGTGTTCGTCGGCTTGTATGGAGCAGAGTTTGGTGATGGCTTCTGCCATCCAGGTGCCGCCGTTGGCATCAAGAGCGTTGATGAATTTTTTGGCTTTCTGGCGCATAGCTTCATTGAACGGCTGAGGTTTGTCGAACAATAATTTCTGGTTGTCGCTGAAAGCAATAATCTGGAAAGTGTCGTTCGGATTCATATGATCCACAATATAGCTCAATGTTTCTTTTGCCTTGTCGAGCGGCGCTCCGCTTTGCGAGCCGGAACAGTCTATAAGAAACACCATTTCTTTAGGTGCAACCGTATCCGGTGTCACGCGTTTGGGGGGCAACAACATCAAAGTGAAATATCCCGAGCCGTCATGCAATTTAGGGTCTCTGTAAGTGAGATATCCGCTTTTTAGCTTGTCGCCCGCTACATCCCAGGAGAGGACGAAGTCTTTGTTGGGAATAGTGCTTTTGTTCATCAAAGAAACAGATGCCCGATTGCCACCGGCTTGATTCACGTTCACTTCATGCAGCTCGGATTTCAAATTGTTGATGCCCACGCCGGCGTCGATATCGACATATATTGATATGTCATGTCCGGCGCGGGTGCCTTTGGCTGCCACCGGCGGCGTGATTTTGGAAGCGTCGCTGACGCGGTCTGTGTCGGCGATTCTGCCGGTGCCGGATTTGTCGGAGCCCGGTGTTCCGGGAATAAATCTCGGTCCCACCACAGTGGGGAAATTGAATGTATATTTGCCGTCTTCGTATGGCAGCAGATCGATATATTTGATTGTGATTTCCACTTCTTTGCCGGGCTCAATATTGGCCACCGACTGAGTGAAAATATTGGGACGTTCTTGATCCAGAAGGGAAGCCACATTTCCGTGTGCTTTGGCTTCGTCATAAATTTGTTTGGCTTCTTCTTTTTTCTTAATGGTACCGCGGATAGTGCGGGAGCCCACTTTCATAAGCATGTCGTCCACAGCTGCTGTTTCGGAAAGCGGGAAAGTGTAAACGGCTTCGATCTTATGATCATATGGATTATGAAAAGTCTGTTTCACTGTCACATGGCTAACATAGCCCGAAACTTGCGCTTTCACATCAGTGTGCTTCAATGGGCAAACACCGACCCGTTTGCCTGTTGGCGACATGGCTAGCAACATGCCTGAGCCTTCAGCGTTAAATGCCGCTTTTTTATCCTTCGCGTTTGCAGCAACACCTGCAGGAGCAGGCAGACCCGAGGGTCTCGATTGAGGACTGTTTCCCGAGTATCTCGCCTCAAGAGGCAAGGTCAAACTGAGTGAAAGACAGGCTTGAACAGCCGCTCCAATCAGTGCAATTTGTCTTTTGTGTTTCAACATATTCAACTCCGGTAATAAGGAAAATAACGCCGCCACAAAGCTGGAAAACGCGCAGGCGTTTTCTGTGCCTATACTTCAAGCCTAAATCGCAGGCTTGAAATCGGACATAGGGTTTAGCCTAGTTTGGCAACGGTAAGGAGCCTGAATCGTTATTGGGGTGGTCAGTGCAGAAAACTATTTGGCTAGAACTTTCGGCTGTTGAATAATAATATGCGCTTTGCCGGTTTTGGCGTCTTTCACCGGCTTGCTTTCAATCGATGTGGCATAAATCAAAGCCAGGTCAAATCCATTCTGGATGACACAAATGCTTCCTGCCGGTTTGTCTAATTTGGCGGGAGGATTTTCAATCCAGTTTGCTGCCGTGTTTATCGAAATGGACGGGTCGAAAGTGACTGTCACTCTATTTGGGGACCGGTTCAATTGCAGTTCGGCCAATGCCACCCCGGCTTCCTGTTCGAATTCCTTACTTATATAAGGATTCTCGGCAAGATTTTCGTTCAGTTTCGCCTCTAAGGAGGAAACTTCATCCGGGGTGCTCGGATACGCGGCTCTGCCCAGTTTGAACATGCGGTCGCTTATTTGATTTATTTGCTCCAGCATTTTGGCGTCGGCTTTGACACTGGCTTTTGAGATGAGTTGCAAGGCGTAATAAGTCTGTTGTTTCACAAGCGCTTTTGCAGACTTCGCCTGAGACGGAGCCTGGGCAAAGAAAAAACTGCAAAGCAAAAAAGAGGCGATTAATTTAGTGTGAGTGCTGTTTTTCATTCAAAGTGGCAATTGCCATCTCAAGCTCTGAAAGCCAGGTGCCCGGCACTTCAACTTGATTCTTCTTTTCCAGAAGGGCTAATTCTTTCACGTCCCACAAATAGTCGAAATCGTCTTGATAAATTTTGTTCAATTCTTTGCGATTTGCCCGTTCGAAAATCCTGTTCAGCTTTTCTTGCAAA
>CAZEQP010000322.1:0-4802 GCA_964514345.1 uncultured Candidatus Obscuribacterales bacterium | reverse complement strand
GGATGTGGATGGAGTTTTGACCGATTCAAAAATTTTGTACATAACAGACAATGAAAAGCCTGTCGAAGTCAAAGCCTTCAGCTCCAAAGACGGTTTGGGTCTTTATCTTTTGAATCAATACGGCATAAGCACAGGTGTCATAAGCGGCAGAAAATCACCGTCAGTTGAAGAGCGCGCCCGCATCTTGAAATTCAAGCATGTTTATCAAGGTCACATGGACAAAGAAGAGTCCTTCAAAAAAATATTGGATGAAGAAAAGCTTGATCCAAGCGAAGTTTGCTTTATCGGCGACGATTTTCATGACGGTCCTCTGGTTGCGCAATGCGGTCTGGGTGTGGCAGTAGGAAATGCTGTCGAAGAATTGAAATCAATAGCCGACTATGTCACTCGCGCCAACGGTGGAGAAGGAGCTGTTCGCGAAGTCTGCGACTTGATTTTGAAAACACAGGGTTACTGGGAAGAAGTACTGAACAAGTACAAATTGATCAAAAAGAAATAGCCAGACTTCCCCGCATAAATTTTATGTAGCCGCGCGTGTGTTATTCACCATCAATTTGATTGCTGCTTTCAGGGTGGCAAACACACCAAGACCTTCCAGAGCCACCGCTTCAAAATAAGGCACGCCGGTGTGATTCAAATCATTTTCCAGGCGGTCGATACTGGCTGCATCATTCAAGTCGCGTTTGTTGTATTGCAAGATCCAGGGAATGTCTTCGATGCGGATGCGGTTATATTTCAAATTGTCGAACATATTTTTCAATGAGTCGACATTGGCGCTCAGTCTTGTTTGGCTTGAATCCGCCACAAAAATCAATCCATCGACACCGCGCAAAATCTGTTTGCGGCTCATGTCGTATTCTTCCTGACCGGGAACGGTGTACAGCACCACACGCGCTTTATAGCCGTTGGTGAGAGTCAGGTCCAGAGGCATGAAATCGAAAAACAAAGTTCTTTCTGTTTCAGTGGCAAGCGATATCATTTCCCCACGGCAACTGGGATTTGTCTGGGAGTGGATATATTTGAGATTGGTCGTCTTACCACCAAGGCCAGTACCATAGTAAACTAGCTTATAAGTGACTTCTCTTTTTGCGTAATTTATTAAGGGCATTGGTTTCCTGGCGGTTTCTTTTTGCTAAGAGCAATCTATATTTTAGAGGCTCAAATTCCAATTACAAGCATGGCGCGTCTTTTGTTATCGATGTGTTCGCATTTTCATGACCCATTGCAAACCAGATTGGTATATGACATTTCGGCTCGCTTATGACACTGCATTGCGCCATTGAGCAATTCTTGCATGCTCATAGCGCCGGGGGTGTCAGGAGTTGAAATCACACCGAAATGTTCATACATGGTATTGCCAAGTGCAGTCGTGATTTCTTTTAGAAGTAGAGAAGCCGAATTCATATCCGAATTAGGCATGAGTAGTCCGAAAGTTTTATTATTTACCAGTCCGATCATGTCGACCGGTTTGAGTTTTGATTGAATTATTGACAAGGCTCGTTTTAATTCATCCGGACTGAGTGTTTGCGGTTCGGTTACAGCTTTCAAACAAAAACAAGCTAATGACATAGGAGTTTGAAACTGGTTGAAACGATAAAACTCAAGAGCTATGAAATAAAGAAAAACCTGACCGTCATAAATTCCTGTGTTAGGGTCTAGTACAGGCTGCATGCAACCGCGCATCGTGGCAAAATCAAGTCCGATGTCGACCGGAGGACCGGGTTGCGCCTCGGTCCGTAGCGTCTGAGTGGTGATCTGCAATAAATTGGCTGAAACCAGGTTGAACAAAATAGGGATCCATTCGGCTCGTCTGAAAGGTTTTGCCGCAAGCAATTCAGACAATTTTTTGCCCGGGCCGATGGCTCTGAAAATTGCCAGTTGCAAATTGGGATCTATAGGCAAACCGCTTGTTAAATCCGGGTGAGCTTGAAAATCTGCATCCGAAATTCTGGCGTTTGGTGAGAGCAAAGACGCATGTTCTGTCAGTCCGCGGGCTTCAAGATAATTCAGTTGGTCTGAAATAGCCGCCACTTCCACAATCAAACTTTCAATTTTTCTGGTGGTTGAGTGTGCGTTCTGCGGGCTGGCTTCACCTTGCACAAAGCGGAATTTTCCTCTTCTCACACAGGCAAGATCGACCAGAACTTTATCTCCATTTCCACTGCCGTTGGTGGCATGGACAGGTTCACCATTCATCAGATAAATGTCGCCTGAACCATCATCGCCTCTTATGGCAAGACGACCGGAAAGTTTTTCCGCCATTATTTTTTCCAGTACTTTATTGAGCGGAACATCCGAAATGCTGCCTTCCAATTTTCCTGAAGGCCCGGCTTGCAAAGCCTGCGGTTTGGAGCCTGCATTGGTTGAAAGATTATTCATGCCCGGGACAGGGGGCGGAGGAGGAGCCGAACCCAGTGTGGAGCGCACTTCTTTGGCTTTGGGTTCCGGAACCGAATGTTCGCCGGTTCCTGCGCCTAAATTAATGCTGGACAAACTGTCTGTGGCCGCCGCTTCGCCGCCCTGAACGACGCCTGTGCTTTCAGCCATAATAATGTTGTGAATCAAGCTTGTATCGATGGTGCGGTGCACCCATAAGCGTTTGTTCCTGGTAATCTCGCTTTCGGACATTTCCCACTCTGGATCGCCGGTTTCATCGTCCTTTACAGTGAGGATGAAAACTTTGTCGACGCCCTCGACCGTCCATGTCTGCTCGATAGTTGTGCCTTTGTCCTTTTTGGCGAGCTGTAACATGCCCACTATTACGTCAAGTTCAGGAATCCCCCAGACTTGAGGCAGGCGTTTCATTCCGGGTGCTTTACCCGAACTTCTGGAAGATGCTGGTTTTTGAGAGCCGAACATATAATAAATCCCGAATCGGGGCCCAATAATTTACTGCCCAGTTTCAGAAAAAACGATTCTTTTTCAAAGTTATACTTAAATTATGGACCTAAAAAATCAATTTAATGATTCAATCCTGCCCGAGCCGGAATTTACCCGACCCGGCAAATATTGGCACAAAATCGAAGCCAGTCAGGAGCCGGGTCAAGAAATCGCCGAAGATTTAATAGGCAAAATTCATTGCGATTTGTGCCCGAGAGCTTGCGTACTAAAAGAAGGAGATCGGGGCTTTTGTTTTATCCGCCAGAATATAGACGGTCAAATGTATTTGACCAGTTATGGTCGAAGCACCGGTTTTTGTATCGATCCGGTGGAAAAAAAGCCGCTCAATCATTTTTTGCCCGGCACAAGCATTCTCTCTTTTGGCACGGCGGGTTGCAATCTGGGCTGCCGTTTTTGTCAAAACTGGGACATAAGCAAATCGCGCGAAATAGAGCGTTTGAGCGAGCGGGCATATCCGGAGGATATAGCGATGGCGGCCGACAGGCTGAATTGCCGCAGTGTGGCATTTACATATAACGACCCGGTCATCTGGATGGAATATGCGCTGGATACGGCTAAAGCCTGCAGGCAAGCAGGCATTAAAACTGTGGCAGTCACAGCCGGATATATTACGCCTGAAGCCAGACCTGAATTTTATTCTTGTATGGATGCCGCCAATGTCGATCTCAAAGCCTTCACCGAAAAATTTTATAAACACCTGACTCTGGCTGCCCTTGAGCCGGTGCTTGATACACTTAAATGGCTCAAGCATGAAAGCGATGTCTGGTTTGAAATCACAAATTTGATCATTCCGGAAGAAAACGACTCGCCTGACGAGTTAAAAGCCATGTGTGACTGGATTGTCACTAATCTTGGTGAAGAAGTGCCGATGCATTTCACCGCCTTTCACCCTGATTTTAAATTGATGAACCGACCGCCCACACCAGCTTCCACTTTGATAGCGGCAAGAGACATTGCCATAAAAGCCGGCATAAAATACGCTTATACAGGCAATGTCAACGACGTAAAACGTCAGAGCACTTATTGTCCCGCCTGCTCAAATCTGCTTATCGAGCGGGATTGGTTCGAGTTGGGAAAATACAATATCAAAAATGGCTGTTGCAATAAATGCGGCACAAAAATAAGCGGAGTTTTTGAGGATAAAAAAGGCAACTGGGGTCGCAAAAGGTTGCCAATATCCTTTGGCGCATAGGGTTTTCTTGCCAGCTTGCAAGGCTTTGACTTAAGATAGTCTGTATTGAGGATGAGCAAATTGTTTTTAACCAATGAAAAAAACGTGCAGCTGCTGTTTCTTATTCCGGCATTTGTATTTGGTTTTACGTTTGCCGCCAGCGCTCAAGAAGAATCACCCGATCCGCAAGTGAAAGAAGCGAAAGCGGGCGCCACGATGGTGGACAAACTGAAAGACACCGGGCGACAACCTTACAAAGTCGAGCCTGATACCAGCAGCAAGGACCACGTCATTTCTGTGCGCGATATGTTGTTTGCGCGCCAGGTCGAGCACGAAAAGAGTCTCATTGACAAGTTTTTGCTGGGTGTGGCGATTTTGTTTTCAATTATTGCCATGTTGCTTTTTGTGAGCCTGCCGCCTCAAGAAGCTAAACCAAATTAGATGTGGCTTGAAAGCATATTGATGTTCGTGATAGGCCTGGTCTGCATCGGCGGCGGTGGCGTACTGGCAAAACAAGCTTTTGATGATGCCAAAAACATTTTTGAATCACTAATTTTTTCTATGGGAATCGTTGCATTAGGATTTCTTCTGTGCACCTGGGCTATAATCGGACCTCCCGGTTAGGTTCATCCAGAGAGGAAATTGAATATGCGTCGTCTTGTCCTGAGCGCTTTATCTGTGGCGATTTTCGGATTTAATGGCACTTGTCTTGAAGCTGAATCGAAAGAAT
>CAZEQP010000321.1:0-4806 GCA_964514345.1 uncultured Candidatus Obscuribacterales bacterium | reverse complement strand
GCAGTCGTAAGTTTCATATCCGAAGCGGCGCATGTGACCTATTGAATTCACAAGCAACGGTCCCAGAAAAGCCATGGCGGTAGCGGCAAGATTTCCAAGCAACACCCAAAATCCTAAGCAGTAAAAAATGAAAACACGAAAAACCACTCCAATAGCCAGACACAAATGCCCTTCCCAGCCGTTGTGATTGCAATGCAATAAGCGGTAAATAGGATCTCTGTAAAGATCAGGAACTTGTTCTCTGCTCTTTTTCGAATCAATTAAGACTTTCGGTTTCCACATCCAGGAAACGAATGCGTGAAATAAACCATCAAGCGGTCTGTGCGGATCGCCTTCGTGATCTGAATAGCGATGATGCAGCCTGTGGGTGGCCACCCAGAAAATAGGCGAACCTTCAAACGTGAGATATCCTCCTGAGACAAACAGATATTCAACCCACTTCGGAACAACTAAAGATCTGTGCGACAAGAGTCTGTGATATCCCAGAGTTATTCCCGCTGTGTGATAAAAATAAAAAATACAAAACGATACAAAAAATAAAATGATACTGTCCATGGTTACCTTCCACACTTGTGACGGACTTAGCCGCCGGGGGAAGTATAAGCCTGAATATTGGCCGAAACATCATCCTTAAGACGTAAATTTCGTTCCATCATTTCATAGCCTTTCCCGATTTGTTTGTTTTGGCTTCTCGTCCCAACTCTTTATATTTTTCATGCAGCATTTGCAATTCTTCATCATCGTCTTCTTCTGCTACAAGCACGCTGTTGTCGGCACCTTTAAGCGCTTTGATAATTTCATCAAGTTTAATTTGCACAGCTTCTGCATCACGATTCTGTGTGTTTTGAATTAAAAAAACCGTCAAAAAGGTGATTATGGTGGTGCCCGTATTTATGACCAGTTGCCAGGTATCACTAAAATTGAAATAAGGTCCGCAACACGCCCATATCAGTAAAAGAGTGCATGCCAGAGCAAAAGTATTTGATTTGCCGCATATCTCAGCACATTTTCGTGCAAATTTAGAAAAATAGGATATGTTGGGCGTTTTTAATTTTGCATTCTTTTGCATATGTTTGTCCTGATTCCATCTTCAAAACAATTATGCAATCTGAAAATGCACTCGTCATCGACTTTTGGCATGATACATAAAGAATCAGCCGAAGGGATGATGCCGGATCTTTGTTTGAGCTTTTATTCTGGGACTAATAAGAGAGGCTTTATGTCGCAGGAATCAAATTCAAATAGAGGAAGAGTGCTGGCTTTTCTTGTGCCTTATTTCATGGGCGGCACTTATTATGCCTTCGTTGCCGTCGATCATATTTCAAAGCAGGTTCACCAGCCGATAGATTTTATTTTAGCCGTCCCATATGCCTACATTACTTTGGGAACTTGTTGCGGAATCTTCTGCCTTTGCTTCTGGCAAACGGCAGAAGGTTTGCTCAAGTTATGGAAAAAAACAACAATCATCCCTAAGGATGATGGCAAAAACGTTTTAGTGAAGGAAAGTTATCAATCATGAAAACTTACGACGAAAAAGACCTTTTGCCCGAAGAATACAAAGGAGCCCTGGTCAGTCTATTGAGTTTCCAGGCTGATTCAGAATTTGCCGGCGGTCAGCGTGTGGCAGAAAATATGCGTTTTGCGCCGCGACCGGAGGAAGCTTACCGCCTGGCTAAAAAGCACTGTGAAGAAATAGGTCATGCCTGGTATTGCTGGAATATTCTGGAACCTCTTGGAGTTGATGTAAATTTTCGGGTCAAACATCTGGTAGAAAACCCAGAAAATCCGGACCCTAATATAGTGAAAATCATAAACGGTTTCCGCAAAGAAAACTGGTCCCCCTTGTTTGAAGACTGGAGCGATGTAGCCATGTTTTCAGCGGTTGTGACTCCTGCTGCGGTGGCATTTCTAGGACAGTACAGAGAGTCTTCCTACCTTCCCTGGAGACGTGTCAGCGAACGCATCTGGCAGGAAGAAAAAGGACATCTGGCTTTTGGTGTCTGGGCGGCTAAAAGAGTAATAGAATTCGAAGGCGAAAAAGGCAAAGCCCGGCTTCAAGCGGCCCTTCCAAAATTTATGAAAGTAGGATTAGGCTTTGCCGGCAGGCCATGCGATGAAAGTGAACATTTCGGCATTTATTTTGAACTTGGACTGAAAGTTCGCACAGCTTCACAAATTCAAGACGAATATATGTCTATTCTTGAAAGCCGGATGAATGAGTTGAACCTTGATCTTCCATCAAATGTGGAGCCTGATTATGAAATGAAAGTGGGATATGATTTAACTCCGGTATGAACAAAATTTTGCAGCATGTCATAGATCCGCAAAATTGCATAGGCTGCTCGGCTTGTGAGATGGCTTGCCAAAATAAAGCAATAACATCAATTGCCGGGCGTTTTTGTATTGATTTTGCTTCGTGCAATAATTGCGGAAAATGCATCTCCGACTGTCCAACCGGCGCCTGCAGTATTCATATCGAGACAGAAAAAATATACAGCATTGACGAACAGAGTTGCTGGACTTGTCTGCCTAATCAGGATCTATAAAAAGAGATTTGCCTTTTCTTGTCACCGAATAAATTTCTTGTTCTTTGGCCTGAAAATCAAAAAACAACATCTTGCCTTTGCAGTTGGGATAACCGGTCCGCAAGTCGAATTTAACGTTATGCTTTGGACATTTGACCGTGGTACCTTCAAGACAGCCTTTTGAAAGTGAGGCACCAAAATGGTTGCATTTGTCTTTCATTGCATAATACTTTCCCTCTACATTGGCTAGAAGAATTTTAATTCCGTTTACATCAAGGCAAGTCATCGTGCCTGACTCAAGCAAGTCTGCATCAGCTATTTTGGTAAGTGTCACAGTCGCTCTCCTTATGACAGATTAATACTATCCTAGTAGGCTTGCTGCATAAACCAATCAGTCTTTGGGATGATGTTTCAAGCATCCGCACGATGGAGGTTTTCCCGTCTTTGTGCTGTTAACCTGAGAAGAAGGAGAACAGCAATGACCGAGCACTGCACAAATTCATCACTAATTTTGCGTAAACAGATTGATGACAACCAAGTCAATCAGTCTGAATTCATTGCAAAAAAAAATCCTGGTGAAAACGTGTCTTCTCGTTCTTTTAAATATGGACAAGCTTTAAAACAACTGAAGCTTCTGAAAGAGAACACTAAGAATCAGGCCGGTATTGCTAGCTTGACCAGATCCATCATTGATGCCTCACAATCTTCAGATTTATTGCCTGTTATGCTGAACAAATGTGCTCAAGCTCTGGTAGACGATCTTGATGCAGCATTTGCCCGTATTTGGACTTTTGACGCCAAAGAGAAGATGCTGGTTTTACAGGCCAGCGCGGGATTGTACACACATTTGAACGGCGGTCATGCACGCATACCGCTGGGAAGTTTCAAAATCGGTCGAATTGCAGCTGATCACAAACCCCATTTAACCAATTCGGTGCAAACTGATTCCTGGGTAAGTGACACTGAATGGGCAAAAGAAGAAGGAATAGTATCATTTGCCGGTTACCCTTTATTGGTGAGAGACAATCTTTACGGCGTGGTAGGCGTCTTCAGCCGTCATCCAATGTCTGATGTGACACTAGCCGGTCTGGGCGCGGTCAGTGCCATAATTGCAAATGGTATTAAAAGAAAAGAAGCCGAAGTAGAAAAACGAGTACAAGATCGTTTCACTAAAATATTGTTTGAAGCAAGTGTCGATGCTTTGTTTGCACTCAATCGGGAAGGCATATTTACCGATGTGAATCCGGCAGGGGAAAAACTACTGGGGGTCCCACGAAATGAATTGATTGGTAAATGTTTCACTGAATTTGCCATTGATCCTGAAAGAGAATTGAACGCATTTCAAGAAGTGCTTACATTAGGCTTTATAATCGATTTTGTGTCCCATCTTAAAACCAAATACGGCAACATAATTGATTGTTCGGTCAACGCCTCGGCTTATCCCAACCCTGAAGGCAAAATCGAAGGTGTTATCGCTTCTTTGCGCGATGTTACTGAAAAAATCAAATACAAAGAACAACTGCAAAATCTGGCATCCATAATCGAGCATTCAACCGATGCAATTGTTTCAAAAGATTTGGACGGTATAGTCACCAGCTGGAATAATGGTGCCGAAAGAATATATGGATACAGACCAGATGAGATCCTGGGCAAACCGATAACCCTTTTAATTCCCTCAGATCGCTTGAATGAGTATCATGAACTCATGAATAATTTTAAGAAAGGGACACATACAGATTATCTGGAAGCTAAGTGTTTAACAAAAAGTGGTGAAACAATAGATGTTTCGCTCAGCTTCTCGCCGATCAAAGACATCTCAGGCAACTTGATAGGAATATCAACTATCAGTCGAAATATTTCTGAGAGAAAAGTTCTTGAGAGAACACTTGAATTTAACGAAACTCTATTCAGAGAAATTTGCGCAGGCGCCCTCGATGGTATCATATGTGTAGATAACACAGGCAAAGCAACAGTCTGGAATCGCTCCGCCGAAAAAATATTTGGATATCAGGCTGATGAGGTTATTGGCAAAAATATACATGAAGTATTAGAAATGACTGTAGAACAAGCACAAGACTTCTTTAATGCTATACCGGTAATTAATAAAAAACTAAAAACCCTAATTGATGTAGGATTGGGGTATATAAGACTTGCACAAGCTGCCACTACTTTATCTGGAGGTGAAGCACAACGTGTAAAATTAGCACTAGAGTTATCCAAAAGAGATACTGGTAAAACCTTATATATCTTAGATGAACCAACCACTGGTTTACACTTTCAT
>CAZEQP010000320.1:0-4807 GCA_964514345.1 uncultured Candidatus Obscuribacterales bacterium | reverse complement strand
GACCGGACAAAGATGCCTCGATTAATACCCGCCTCAGAAATTGTCTTTTGAAAGGTCTGGACCGTCTGGAAGCTCGTCATGGTGTCACAAAGCAGGCAGAAGATCTTGCCGGTCGCCTTTTCAATTTACGTGATCGGTTAATTGAAATATCCAAAGAGTATCTCAAGATGGATTTGCCTTCAGGCTTAAATCAAGTTTCTCAATTGCATATTTTGCGCAATAGTTTTGCTTTCAATCAGTTCGCAAACGGAATGGACGCGGATCTCAGTCCGGAAGATCAGGTTCATTATGAGGAGTTGCGTCTGGCTACTCATACTGTCGCCATAGGTGAACACAGTTTCAAAGAAAATATGGATCAAGAAGATGCCGCCGAACTGGTGAACTTGCTGGAAGAGGCCATCTATGAAAAAATCAGTTTGCGCTTGCCCGATATTGTCCGTGTCGGTGTGGCTGAAGAAATAAATGTAGCCGATTATTTAGCCGAGTTCGAAAAGAAAAAAGCTCTGGGTGTGCAAGCTCTGAAAACTGAGCTTTCGACAAGAATGAAAAACAGAAATCTGGCTTTTGAAAAAAACGGTAATTAGTATCTGTGCACGCTGCCGTCAGGCAAAGTTTCAACAATAGTGAACTGACAATTTTTGTATTTGTGCATGTAAAACCACATAGCCAGGCAAGCAGTGGTAAACCAGCTTGTGGAATGACAGAGTAATTCTGAGTCGTCGGGCAATGAAGCATAAACTCTATACATGACAAAGCTCTCCTTCTTTTCATGTTAGCGCCCTGCCCCAAAAAGGCAAGTACAATTCATCTGTGTTTATCCGACACTCTGCTTTTGACAGGTTTGAGCTATTGTCGAGTCAGAGACAAAATCATTTCTTTGTGCCCCGGAAAGCGCTCTATAAGCTCCTGTCGATTGCCTTGTTTGTAGTCGGCAAAGTCAAAGCCCGGTGCAACAGTGGTGCCCATCAAGGCAAAATCTCCGCCCGCCTTCAATTTGCAACCAAATATGCAACCAGCTTTAATTACAAGTTGAAGGTGTTCGTCATTCTCTAGATTTTGACCCAGAGTACAAATTTCGCTTTCACCATTTTGATGAAGCAAAAGCATTTCCACCGAATCACCCAGATAAAAGTGAAAAATTTCGTCGTGAGTGAGTGAATGTAATTCTGAGAATGTGTCGGGGGTAAGCAAATAATAAATGGCGGTCGAAGCGGCTCTTTGCTCTGAATCTTTCTGAGCATGCGGCACCAAAAAACCACTGCGATAAGTCTCGCGATAAAAGCCGCCTTCAGGATGGGGGACAAGAGAAAATTTAGAGCAAATAGAGTCAATGAAGTCTGTCATTTATGCATTTTACCAAAAAGCCCTTTCTTGACAATGTCTGCGCCGATGGTTATACTGTGCCCCATTTGCGGAAATTGCCATGAAAAATAAAACGAAACTGACGCTGCTGATTCTTGCCGGCAGCCTTTCATTGTTCTCTCCTTTATGCTCAAAAGCTAGCGATATTAAAGTTCCCTTTCCGGTAAGTAAGATTCTGAAAGTGAAAGGTTATATTCCAGCTGTGGAGACAAAACCTGTCATTGTCATCGATAAGACCGGTAAACAACTGAATCTTCCCAAAAACGTGATTTATTTCGGTCGATTTTCAGAAGGTTTGATTTCAGTTTTAAAAACCACTTCTCGAGGCCGTAAATGTGGATTTGCAGATGAGAATGGCAATATTGTAATAGAGCCGATTTACGATAGGGTTCACGAGTTTCATGATGGCGTAGCAGTCGTGGAAGAACAATATGATCCTGAATACGGCAGCGGCTTATTCTCAATCATAGATAGAACAGGAAAGGTCGTTAAAAAATTTAGTCGCGCAGAGGCAAATAGCGTGACAGATTTTAAGGACGGATATGCGAGTATTCGACGTTTCAATTCAAAGAAGCAACTCAAACAGAGCTATGAAATTCGTGTGATTTCTGCAATGTTTGAAGAGCGCTGTGATTATGGTTTTATCGACAGAAAGGGTGAAACAATTGTTGAGCCTAAATTCGAAAAAGTATTGCCATTTTCTCAGGGATTAGCCGCTGCTCGAAAAAACGATAAATGGGGTTTTATAAACGATAAAGGTGACTATGTAATAGATCCGAAATACAAGTCTGTTCGCTCCTTTTCAGAGGATATGGCCGCAGTTCGTATTGATAATAAAACTGGTTTTACAGATAAGAGTGGAAAAGAGATTATTGCCCCTCAGTTTGATGACGCAGGTGATTTTCAATCTGGTCTGGCTCCAGTAAAGGTTGGCTCCTTGTGGGGATTTATCGATAAATCAGGACAAATGAAAATTCAGCCCAAGTTTTTTCTGGTGGCAGATGGCTTTAAGAATAATGTCGCTGCATGTGCGATAAATACACTGCCGTATCAACAAAATGATAAGACTAATTCAATGTCTTTCAAAGCAGTGTCGCCGGTTTTCTATAGACGTGAAACGGTCAATCAATATAAACCGCTTACATTAGCCGATTATTTCTTACCGCAATTAAAATACGGGCTGATTAATGAGAACGGTGATTTTTTGAAACCACCTGAGTTTGACAAAATATATAAAGAATCGGACGGACTTCGTTTAGTAAAAAAGAAAAATAAGTTCGGATTTATAGATTCATCGGCAAACACAGTCGTGGAGCCAATGTATACCGATGCCCAGTCATTTTCTCAGGGCAAGGCACTGGTATCAGAAGGAAAGTTACCCGGAAACTCCGCACTTACAGTTAACACCGACTGGACAGTTTCTTCATCGTCAAATAAGCTCAAGAAGTTTACACCCTGGCCCTGCTACGACCCAGAAATATTTGAAAAAAATCTGGAAGTATGCAATGAAGTGGCTCGCTTAGAGCCGGATGAATCAATCATTTATGACGATATTGCCTGGTTCAACTATGCTTTGAATCGCAAAGAAAAGGCTCTGGAGGCATATTCCAAAGCGATAGAATTGAATCCTGAGGACTCAGAACTGCTTTCAGATAGAGCTCAATTGTATTTGGCTCAGTCAGACTGGAAGAACGCTGAGAAAGATTTGAATGAGTACTTTAAGAAATACCAAAAGAACAATTCTCCTAATTTTCCAAAAAGAGAATGGATGCTTCGTTCCATAGCACGTGTTGGACTTGGTGATCTGGAAGGCGCTCAGTCGGATTTGCTTGATCGCGCGTGTATGGGCGAATTTGAAAAACGAAAATTAAGAGGCGATGCCAATACCAGCATCAATGATTCACCAGCGTTACTTAGACTTTTTGAAGCACTAAAAGATTATGATACGGCTGAAATAATCTGGTTTAACTGTTTTGATGATGAGAATAGAGTTCCGCCGTTTTTGCAATATCCTAAAACACTGCCTGAACTTGAAAAAGATCTTGATGCATTTTTAAAAGAGGCTGATTCGATCCCCCAGAAGTCACATCCTTATTTGTCACGAAGAAAGAATTATCTGGCTGCAGAAACTTTGCAGCAAATTATCGATGCTAAAGTGGCGCGCTACGAAACTTCTGACCTGGAGTCTTTGCTCAAACAGCTTATTGATCTGCGTTCAAAAGAGAATTATCCGGTCTCTCTATTCAAACTATCTTTAGATTGGCAAGCGCAAAGAGCTCAATCTGCAAAAACTCGAATCAGATTCCAATGGGGCAATGCAAAATACCAGTTGATGAAATTTTATGCCGAAGCGCTCGATCAACGCTGTGAGGCGATATACAACGAATTGATGAAAAATGATATAGACAAATTGAATTGGCGCATGTCTGCCAGTGCGGTTTATGGAAA
Organism: uncultured Candidatus Obscuribacterales bacterium; assembly: GCA_964514345.1. Lineage (GTDB taxonomy): Bacteria > Cyanobacteriota > Vampirovibrionia > Obscuribacterales > Obscuribacteraceae > Aved-18. The sequence goes on along the minus strand of CAZEQP010000320.1, from coordinate 997 downwards.
TTATCTTGCAAGAACCGGCAAGTCCGACAAAGCAGAAAAAGTTTTCAAATTCGGTATGGAAAAATATGCCAACAATAGAATTGCGCGGGCATATTCAAAATTCTTACGATCTCAAAACAAAATCAAGGAAGCAGACAAATTGCTTGCCGACAGATTAAAGGAAGAACGACAATTTGGTAATCATGGAACTTTAGCTCCAGCGCCTGTGCCGGGTGAGAAAACCACCGCAGCAGACTTTATTGAACTGGCAAAAATGTCTGAACAGCTGGGGTTGATCAATACAGTGCAATATTATCTGGATAAGGCTGATACCGCATCTCCTTCTGAGAAAGAAAAAAAATATATCCAGGATTTTCGAGCTTTTCGTTTGCCGCCGAAAAGAGTCTCCACAAATGTACTTGCATACTTCCAGCAATGTCTTAATTCTGAATGGGAATATTCAAGAGAATATGAGATAGACATTTGCAAAGATTGTATCGATAAAGAACCGCAGTTTCTGGCGCCGTATGTCAGGGTTTCTCAGATTTTTATTGAAGAGGGTAAATTTGACGAAGCTCAGAAATTTCTGGATAAAGCATTGCAAATTAATTCAAAATACGAAGATGCTTTGATCATGAAAGGAAGGCTTTTTGCCGATCAAAATAAGAATCAAGAGGCTCAAAAAATATTTGAGGAAGCATTGATTGTGAATCCAAATAATCAAACCGTATCTCGCGAACTAAGTCTTGTCAAAAAACATCTTTGAAAATGGAAAAAGATTTCGAGATACCTTTTCGTTGGAATCTAAAAGAGAAGCGGGCATTGAAAGCCATGCTTGAGCGTGCGCTTGCAAAAACAATTCCGGACGCCAAAGTTCCCAGAAATTTTAATCAGAAAGGTTATGCCACAGCTCAGAAAAGTGTAGTTCGCCAGAGGGAGCAAGCAAAGCAATTTCTCAGTCAAATTGAATTTGCGCGAAAAATGACTTGCATTCGAAAAACCTGATGCCGCGCCAGTT
>CAZEQP010000319.1:0-4817 GCA_964514345.1 uncultured Candidatus Obscuribacterales bacterium | reverse complement strand
CACCAAACTCGGCGGTATTTCCGGCTGCACCGGGCATGCTTTTGTTGCCACCGACAAATCCACCCACTGCAGCGTGTCTGCCTCTGCGTTCATAAACACGGACTTCGCCCATTTCTTCTCTGTCTGCGCGAACAGAAGCTTTTCTTCGATAATCACGCTCTTTTGCTTTTGGAGCAGGAGTCGCAGTTGGCATTGCTATTTGTTTTTGCATGCTTGTGCTGGGTGCATGATCCGATACTGCTTCTTCACACACTTCATCTTCACACTGCACCGCAGTCGGTTCGCAAGGCGTAATGCATGCGGCAGCTGTGTTCCCTTTGACAAAAGTTTGTATTTTAAATTCAGGTGTCTCTTCAGTTACCACCAGACTTGATACTGGGCTTACCAAGTTGTAATGGTTTACCAATGAATGGATGGTTTCGCCCTGATATCCCATTTCGGCAAATTCATACATTGCCTGGTCATATGCCTTCAAAATGCACAAATCAGTCGTGGTGGCATGAGATCCGACCGGAGTGCCCTGACGGCTCAAAAAGTCCAAACCGGCAAAAGATTCGTGCGGGTCCGACTCCCCAAACTCTTTCAATGTGGCAAAAAAGGCTTCCAGATCCTCTTTTGGATGTCCGGTGGAAAGTACGCTTTGCACCCTGCTTGTCGTCGATTCAAGATCCATTCCTTGCAGTAATGAATTAGATCCCGGTTTGACCTGATAATCAAAAAGCAAATCACCGTGAGTGTTTCCTTTCAATGTTTCAAAAGTCTGTTTGAGGTAGGCATCGGCTTGGGGATCACATACAGGCTGTGTGCCATGTATCCACAACACCGACTGGTGTCTTCCGCGCATGGGATTACTGGCGGCAAATATCCGGCTCAGACTGACTGAATTATCCTGGCCTCCCCGACATTTTACTTGCTCTAATGCGGCAAGAGCATCTGCCAGATTTTTGCACTTGCCCTCACTGTCCAGAGGCGGGCACAAGTTGTCATTGATAAGCACATTCTCTGAGTCCATTACACGAATGAGCCTTATATTTTTCACCGGAATGTTTTTCAAGCCGGCACAAACTTCTTTTATGTAAGGCTCCATGCCGATAGAGCCGTCCACCAGAATGGAAAGTGATTGGGGCATTCTTGTTGTTTTATTGGCGACTGCTTCCACACAAAAGCCGGGATAAGAAGTGTAAGTACTGCGGCAATAAGTGGTGGTCACTTTCGGGTTGCGGTCAAAAATAGCTAATTTATCCGTGCTGGTGAATTTGCTCTTTGAATTGAGTATTACCGAATGAGGCTTCTTAAGGGCGAAGTTGCGCTCGCTGAATGCCGGAAATACAAGTTTGGCTTTTGCCGGGTTCCGGTCCAGAAACAGTGGTGATACTATATGCAATTGCACTTTTGTGACTGTGCCTTTTTCCACCGGATAGCATTGAACAAGCACTGTGTCGGGACCAGCCATGCTTACAAGCAGGGGATCCCTCTTATTGTTCATGACAGCGTCGGTATATGTGGCTCTGGCCTGGCTGCGACTTTGAATGGTTGCTTCTTTGACCATACTGCCTATCCATATTTTGGCTTTGCTTACACAGGCTCCGGGCGGTAGTAGCAATTTCGCCCGGGCTTCGCGAGGCACCTCTGATGTGTTGTCGAATGTGCAGTTCCAATCAAGTGAGGCAAGGGCGGCATCGGCGTCAACCGTGCCTGTTATCTCAGAATCGGATGTGGACAAACCACGAGCGACACCACTTACCGATTCACCGGCAATGTCGGTGTCTATGTCGAACTCGTCATTAGCTCCGCGGTTCAAGTGCGCCAGGCTGGCGCTTGAAGCCATGTGACTCAACGTGGAGCGGAATGAAGCCGGTATGGGCGCTTCATTGAAAGATTGACCTGTGACGCGATAATAAACACTTCGAGCCAATTCCACAGAAACAGGATGTTGGTCTTCGTAAATTGAGCCTAAAATGTCGGTGGCACGTCCGCCCCGCTCATAACACGCCCGGAGTAAAACGTCTTTATTTCCCCAGTCGCGAAGCCAGTTTATGGCTTCCATGTCATATTTTTCATACGGTACCACGTTTGTAACCATGCATCCGTATTTGGCACTATATGTGGGGGCAAAGGGACTGACTGCCTTGCTCAAATAAATGCGAGTAAGCGTTGATGGTGCCTCTATACTCAGTACCATTATAAGAATTACTATATGACCGAAATGTTTCAGGTGATCACCGTCGAAAAAGGCTTTCTGTCTTGCTCCCAGTAATGTGATGACCCGTCCTGCCGTCCACAGCGGAATTAAAGAAAACAACGGTGCATAAAAAAGCGGGCTTAAAAATACATAGATTGATTTTTCAGGCTGAGACAAGTTATTGAAAAGATAAGGAAACTTGGTGGCGAACATCAAGCTGTAGAGTACGGCAATACCCATGGCCATGCCGCTCATTAAGGATGTGATGGCATAATACGGCACCATGTTGATGCGCACGGCGAAAAATACGACCAGGTTGCTTATTGGAATGAATGAAAACAGAAGTACATGAAAAAATGTGGGAAACGGATCGAAGAGCACTCCGGCCAGGGTGTGGGTGGAAGTTTCGAACCATAAAGCTGCAATAGGAAGAATAACGCCCCAAATGAAAAAGCTGAGACCGGGTTTTTTGATAGGCTTTTTTGCCCGTTCGTCAAAAACACCAATGCCTATTCGTTCTGAAATTTCGGCAAATCCATTCTCAAAACGACCCTTGGATTTTTTGCGATCTTTTGTCAGCATAAAGAGCACCAATCAAACTAGCGGTTAATAAAATATTCCCTGTATCAATACTAAAATGCGCTCTTTTAACTTTTAAGAGTGTTTTCCCTGAATCTGGGAATATACAGGCCAACTTAATTAAAGAGGGGCAAATGGAAATATTCTTGGGATTGGCCGTACTGGCTGGTTTTACAATCGTTTCGGGACTGCGCTTTGTAAATGAATACGACCGCCTGGTTGTTTTCAGGCTGGGCAAAATTACAGGTACGCGTGGTCCTGGACCCCAGATTGTCATTCCTCTAATAGAACGCTCACAAAAAGTGGATACACGCGTCGTCACAATGCCTATTCCTGTTCAAGAGGCGATTTCGCGCGACAACGTCACTTTGCGGGTGGCGGCTGTTTGTTTTTATCAAATCGTGGACCCTGTAAAAGCTGTGGCCAAAGTCGAAGATGCCGTGCAGGCAACCGGTCAGGTGGCTCAGACTACACTCAGAACAATCGTCGGTCAGTATGAACTGGACGAATTGCTTATTGAGCGGGACAAAGTGAATCAGAAACTGTCCGCCATTATCGACCGCCAGACCGAGCAGTGGGGGATCAAAGTTATATCGGTTGAAGTGAAAGACCTGGAAATTCCCGGCGGAATGCAGCGGGCGATGGCTCGTCAGGCTGAGGCAGAACGCGAAAGACGGGCAAAAGTTGTGGCTGCCGAAGGCGAGGTGCAGGCTGCACACAAATTGAAAGAAGCGGCAGAAGTTATTTCTTCTCAGCCGGGCGCCTTGCAATTGAGACAACTGCAAACTATGGTCGAAATAGCCACTGAAGCTAAAAGCAGTTTGCTCATGCCTGTGCCCATGGAATTTTTAGCCGGAAGGCTTCCTGAGATACTGGAAGGCGGCATAAAGCATGACGGCAAATCTGGTGAAGGTGCTTCGCAGTCTATTGATTTAAGGTCTAAAGAGACCACCTAGTATTTATATTCGCCCTTCTTAATCAAGGCATAGCTTGGTTGCAGGATTTTCTTGGCGTCGAATTTTTTGTGTATGCGATTAGCCAGAAAGTAAGTCATGGGGCTTCTTCCCGGGTTGCAGCGCTGGTCCAAAATCAAATGTGTGAGCACCGAAAGACCCACACTCATCCGCATTGGCTTGCGGCTTTCGCCTCGGAACAGAAAGAAAAATAATGCCAGCAACTCAAATGAATGTAAGGGTAAGTAAAGCTTTCCGCTGTATCTTTCATGAGCGCATTCGTTGAACTTTTCCCAGTTCGGCTTTACACCGTGCGCTTTCACATAGTCGACAACATGGTCCAGATCAATGAGCCAGCCGGCGAAGAATGCCGCCAGAGCAGACTTTTTGCAACGATAACGCCAGTAACTTAAGCCGCCTATTCCGGCGGAAGTGATGATATGACCTAATGTGCGCATGGACCTCGGATTCCTTCTAGTAAAAATATTAGGATCATTTTATGTATACCCATGCTATCTCATTTTCAGTATTCATGCAAAATTCTGGGCTCGAAAAAGATAAAATTGCTCCTGTAACTTATACGGTTATCCTCTTTATATATAGGAGTGGCCGTAATTTGATCGCTTGAGGTGTTTTTTGATGTTATTTTCCAATTCTCGTTTCTTCCGTCTGGCTGCGCTCAGTCTGGCTGTTTCGGCCTGTCTGTCATTGAGCCAATCGGCTTTTGCCCAGAGTCCCAACCCTCAAGCGGTGAGCATGTACAACCTGGGACTGAATGCTTTCAAACAAGGAACGCCTGAGTCTGCCATCATATTTTTCAAACGGGCTGTGGTTCTTGACCCCAACCTTTCAGATGCTCAATACAATCTTGGTGTTCTTTATCAGAGCCAACGCCGCCACAAAGAGGCGATTCCCTGCTTCCAGGAAGTGTTGCGTTTGAAACCCAACGATCAAGACGCCCATTTTCAGCTGGGAAGAACTTTGCTTGAAACAGGCAAACCGCAAGAAGCCAAAGAACAATTTCTCACTATCGCCCCAAACAGTCCCAATTTTGCCGAAGCGCAAAGACAGACTGTGGTTTGCGAACAGAAGATCATGAATAT
>CAZEQP010000318.1:0-4836 GCA_964514345.1 uncultured Candidatus Obscuribacterales bacterium | reverse complement strand
AGGTACACTGGTCATGCTGGTTTTACTTGCCAGCATTCGTTCAACGTCATTGTCAGAAAGACCAAACTGCTTGAGCCGTTGCTTGAGTGTTTTTAGATTAACATTGAGCTTTGTCTTTAGGGCTGCCAGTGTAACTTGGCGCTTTTGCCGAGCCACCGTCAACTTATTTGCAGTTAGATCAAGTTCGGCTTTTGCTTGTTGCATTGCTTTTTTAGAGGCAATCTTTTCTTGGTATAGTCGATATTCACGTCCGAAGTTTGCATCAGCCAGGTCTTTCTGTGTTTGAGCTTGTGAGACATCCCCATCAAGTTCAGCTCTGCGAGTATTTATCTCTGCTTCAATCTGTGTATTCTCAGACACAATTTGGGCACCGAGTTCTTGAAGGTCGGGGCTGCTTACAGACACCAGTGTTTCTCCGGCCGATACATGATCTCCTAGACGCACCAATACTTGCGCGACTCTTCCAGCAAGTGGTGCGTGTTGAATGTACTCTAAAGTTGGTATAGCTTCGAGCTTTCCTGTTGTTTGAATCCGTTTGAGTACAGGTCTTACTTCAATCTTTTCTATTAGAAGTCCAATTGATGCCTTGCCTTGCTCACTAAGCTTAATCGCACCGCCTTCTGAGCCTGTGTGCTCAGATTCCTCATGGTCGTGCGCACTGGATCCTGTTGCTGTAAAAATCAGCAAAATTAGGGCCAGTAAATATGTGTTAGCGATTCTTTGCCGAAACATATTCAAAATTTCTAGTAGTGACATGTTACATCATATCATCAAATGCTGATATGATGATAAAAGGTAGGGCGGAGAAAAAATAATGCAATTTAACCCTGTGGCAGTAAAGGCAAAGCTCTTTCGTGGATTTTCCGATATATCAAGACTGGCTATCCTTGAATGTCTTCGTAGTTCGCCAGTTACGGTTACTGAAATTGTTGAGATAACAGGTCTTGGACAGTCTAACGTCTCAAATCACCTTTCCTGTCTAAAGGATTGCGGGCTTGTTAAGTCCGTGCAAAAGGGACGTTTTATCTATTACTCCTACACGGATGAGAGGATCGGCAACTTTCTTAAGCTTGCAGACAGTGTTGTTGCCGACTTGGCCAAAGGATTCTATGAATGCACTCGCTATGCAGAGGAGAAAAATGAAGAAGCCTGCCCTTCCTGATGTTCATTCTAGCGAACTCATTCAACCTGACCGAATATTACTGTTACGAAAGGGTTTCAAGCTCACTATCTTCACTGTCGTCTGGAATGTTCTTGAAGGAATAATAGCGATAAGTGCTGGCATACTAGCTAATTCTGTAGCTTTGATCAGTTTTGGTGTTGACTCCTTTGTGGAAACCACAAGTGCTATTGCTGTGAGTTGGCGCCTGGCAGATGAGATCAAGCATCAATCGGCGCAAAGAGCTGAGGCAGTTGAGAAAATCGCTGTCAGGATAACTGGAGTGATACTGCTCTTGCTTGCTATTTATATCGTATTTGATGCAGGACGGCGTCTTTTGGGCTTCGGCGAAGAAGCAGACAAAAGTTTCGTCGGTATGGCTTTGACGGGGCTCTCTGTAATTGTGATGCCTATAGTGGCAAGAGCTAAGTTGAAAGTCGCTAATTCTATTAATAGTGGCTCATTGAGAGCTGACGCCATAGAAACAATTGCTTGTACTTGGCTCTCGGTTACCACGCTGACTGGTTTATCGCTAAATGCTATTTTCGGCTGGGCTTGGGCAGATCCGGTGGCGGCTTTGCTTATCGTTCCCCTGGTGATTAAAGAAGGACTTGAAGCATTGAAAGGTCAGCACTGCTGTGGTTGTTCTGGAGACTGACCTTTCTGGATAAGAGGCAGATCTAGCTTTTCACTATAGTCAGAAATGAACTATAAAGATCATGAAACGTGAAAATAAAGCCGCCTTTGTCACGCACTTATCGTAGTTGAAACGTCGTTCAGCGGTCTGTTATTTAATTCGTTTTTTCTATTTCATGCGCCACTGCATAACGTTTTCTTACTCGGCTTCTGCCCCGCTGTTATTCTTTGGTGCCTGTTAGAATATTTGAACAACATGTTTTCGCCAGTTTTATTCCCTTATCTCTGACACTGAATACAGTGTCTTGACTTGCCGCGCTTTCTAATAATGAGCGACGCCGGGTGAGATAGACGGGATGAATTTTCAATTCACCCGTCTTCGCTCTTTTATTTTAGCGCGGCGTCAAGACCGCTCATTTACTGCTGCTTCTTTGGACATAGGAAAATTAGCTCTGCGCGGGCTCAATTCCGGGATTTAGGCGCGGGGATTATCGCAATTTTAATAGATTGAATTTGGCGATAAGTGAGGAATTTTTGTTTTCTCACTGTATACAAGTTCTTCTGAATTATTTGTTGTTCTACTTTTCTGTTTCCTAAGTCGGTTGTATAAATGCCTTTCCTAATTTTACGGGGTCGGCGCCACCGCAAGTCCAGCTCCTTAGATTTTTGTGTTCAAGATTTCCATCTTCAGGCCGGACTTGCGGAGCCAACCCCGTGCCCCGGAACTGCGGCAAAAGAGTTAGCCGCTCTTCTAGAGGTATAAGGAAATGGAAATCAAAACAGTAATACAAAGAGTCAGAAACATTGTCCGTTCACTTTCAAGCTCAAACGACGAAGTAGAGGATATTTCACAGGAAGCGATGCTAAAGATTCTGAAAACTAAATCTCCCGCTCGTGAAATAAGTCATAAGTGGTTATATAGTGTTGCAAGAAATTGCTTCGTCGATGCTTTTCGTAAACGTGCTCGGGAAGCGGAATTTGTAAGTCATGATTATTTTGTCGATTCCTGTGGAATTGTTCGCTATGGAGAAGATAACGAATATCATAATGTGATACCTTTTCCAACTTCTGATTATCTTCCTCACTATAAAGATCCGGAATTCATGGAAAAGACCAATAAGATATTACAAAGCTTGCCATTTCCACTAGAGCAAGTGCTGACCTTGCACACCGAAGGTCTCGCGTACCAAGAAATAGCAGATGAGATAGGGATCAAAATAGGAACAGTCAGGTCGAGGTTGCATCGTGCCAAGAAACTCGCTCGCGAGATTTTTGCTAGTATGTAAATTCCACACAGAGGGGCGACTGGCGTCGCCTCTCTATTTAAAATTGTCCCTAACACGAAGATAAACTGCCTGGCGGCAGCAATACTTGAACTTCCTGCTGTAATCGGCACCTGATGTACCCGTCGTTGGTTGCCGTTCTCGTAGCATAGATTTAAGTGCAGACAAAGATTCATGCGCGCCTGCCGTAAAGTGCGAGCAAGAGAAGAAAGAGGTAGGGGAGGAGCGGCTTCGCCGCCCCTCCCATTTTTTTTATTCGGAACGTAGATAAACTGCCTAATGGCAGCAGAAGTTTCTCCCTGCTTCTTCTCTCCTTCACTTTTCCTATCTTTTTCTAGCTTGTCGTTATTCGCCCTCAACCTTGACGTTTCTTCCGATTGGGCTCCTTGCCGCCTAGTTGAATCTCGTACGCTTTGTTACGTGCTCGCTTATCTGCTTTTACCGTTTTCCTCCTGCCCGTTTCCGATTCGTTGCGCCTGCCTTCTGACTACCTCGCGCCCCTATGATTGTCGTTGAGTCCCTCTCGTGCTAGTGCTTCCGTGCACCACGACATACCATCGGCTTCTTTCTCCGTCTGCCAGAGATGATCGCAGCTTGACCGCTCCCGTTTAATTGACGACCTTATTGCCGGCCTTAGGATTTTCGCAACGGGGTGATATGCCGACATGCCCAACTTGTGATTGCTTATTCATGACTGGCTACCCACCAAGGCGTTTTTTTTGGTGCCCCTAATGTAGCACAACTTTTATCCGACTCAACACTTCCCTTCGGCGCTTCGCGGTGTTGAATCCGATAAAAGCCGTGCTCATTTTTGGACACACAAAAAATCACCTCGGAGGGTGCCATTCTATGAATAATTCAATCACTATCGTTGGACACGTCGGCAAAGCCCCGTCACTCAAATCCTTTGGTACCGGCAACAAGGTAGCCAAGTTTTCGGTGGCGGTCAAACTGTACTCATCTAACACAGACGTCGAAAGAACCCTTTGGTTGGACGTGGATGCCTGGAACGCACTAGCCGACCGGGTCCTCAAAACCATCACCAAAGGGCGCGAAGTAGTCGTCAATGGCAGGCTCGACGTATCTCAATATGAGCAGGAGGCTAACGGTGTTAAATCGCAGATAAGCAAGCCCGTCATTAAGCTCACCAGTTTCCATCTTTGCGGCAAGAAGCCCCAATCGATTGAAGAAACGCCCGCGGTTGAGTCCATAGAACCTCTAGCTGAGCAAAAGTCGGCATAAGCTGAAGGTAGAAAAAGAAGCAGGAGCGAAAACTCCTGCTTCTTTTTTCATTTCATCTAGTTCCTTTGCTCGCACATTTACTGATCGGAAGTGCACAGAGATATCCCCGTAGCGTCAACGGCACCCAAGATTGTAGATGATCCGTAATACCCTCATCGGTGCCTGTTATTATGCGGAGGCAGGATAAAGCGGGCGGTGCGTTATGTGGTATCACAAGTATGGTGGCATTTTAAGGCACCACCGTGTTCGGTGGCAATGTCGTAACGCATCGCCAGGACTGGTATCACTCACCGAGTATCAGTTTAAGGCACCGGCAAGTATAGACTTAAATGTTACTAGAAGACTTTCAAATTCAAAAAGCACCGCCATGATTCTAATGGCAGTGCTCGCTTTCTTTTAAGACGTTGCTATTCTTCATTTGAGGAACTGCACGCGGTGCACTTCCCCGGTGAGTAAGTAAAACAAGCTTATGAAGGCATTGGGTTATCTGTACAGAATAAACAAAAGTGCTGCAAG
>CAZEQP010000317.1:0-4838 GCA_964514345.1 uncultured Candidatus Obscuribacterales bacterium | reverse complement strand
GTTTAACTGAATAACAACTTTGGGAGGCTCTGAAATGAGAGTGGGAAACGGAGCCACACTTTCGTCCAGCGTGACTGCCATTTTCTTTTTCAAAACAGAAAGCTCTCCCAGGAATTTGGTGACCAGATCAAGCTTGACTGTCATTTGTCCGTAACTGTCGAACAAATGGAAAAGTTTATGGAGAGAGTTTATATTTATAGGATAAAGAACATGGTCGGACATCACCCAGCTAGATTGCCCCATGAAAAAGACTGGGTCTTTCACTGCCGTGCCGTCATCTTTTATTCCTTCTAAGCGGAACAAAATTTCACCGTTTTCGGTTTCGGATAGCACTGCCCGCGGTAGCAAAGGCTTTTTGGAATAAGCTATTTCTTTTGAGTCGGCAGTATTTATCAATTTTGCGCACAGGCTCAAATGTCCCAGCACAAGCCCTTCATCACCTCGGGGAATCCGGTGTCCGCCGGCCTGACCTTTTGTTGTCTGCGGCAAATCGGTCAGATACCGTGCCAGTTTATGTATGCGTGAGCCGTCCTCCAGAGTGTTCACCACTTCAGGCGGCACTTTGAGAATATTGACTTTGCCTTCCACTTTTTCAGGAATGATGCCGACAATCAGAGCAAGCGGTTTTTCCAGCACCAGAAGTCCCAGTTCGAAATTAGGTTCTTCCGGCTCGGTGCCGTTTGATTCTGAGCCATCCTCTTTAGCTGCGTGCGGATCTTCCAGATAGTCTTTGGCTTTGGGCGCTTTTTCTTTATCCGGCTGCCCACCGTTGCGACGGTCGCCTTCGTGCACGTCAAAGCGAATGCCCGGCTTAACTTTGGCGATATGAGTCAACAATACGGCTACCGAATGTTTGCAAACAGGTTCAAAATAAGGGCAGGAACATTCAGCCGTGAATGTATTTTCATCAACAATATTCACTTCCACCCGGTAAGGCTGCGGTTCAGAACCGATAACCAGAGCGACAATCTGGGGATTGGCGTCGTGCTCTTCGTATTTGAGAACCTTTTTACGGCGGTAGTACTGAACTCCCCGCTTATATACCGGCTCGCTGCTTGCCTCTTGAACAGCTGAAAGAGACAGGTGTTTTCTGTTATTGGAAACAGGATTCATTAAAGGTCTGGTTTGCTCTAACCCATAATCGAGTGAATTCCATTCTCTACACAGAGAATGGCGGGGACTGGCATATTTTACCCCAGCTAAGGGAGATCTTACCCCAGCTGGTATTTTATCACACTAGGTTCCTGTATCAAGAAGGTCTCATATCAATTCCCTGGGCCTCAGGCGCAGGCATTCCAGGCAACATCTGGTGGGGATCGAGATTTTCAACCGCGCCCATACTCTGAGAGAAAGCGTTGTCAACTATTCTTTGCATCTCAAATTGTCGATGCTCCAGAGTGGCGCAATAATCATTTAAAACACTGGCTTGCTGCTTCAAAGCGCTGGCATTTTCGCTCAAACCGGGCAAAAGGGCGTCGATTTCGTCCAGTATACCGCTTGAAGGATGAGACGGAGGACGTACTTTAATACCTTCATTAGTGGAATCATATTTAGAATCACGGATTTCAACCATCACATTTTGAGAAGTCGCAACTGCCGCGGTCACAGAAAGGGACTCTTTCAGTTTTTCCAGCGAATTGCGCAGACCAAGCGCCCGCTTATAGGCTCTATCCGCTTCTTTTTCCAGCCAGGCTTTGCGCGACTTCTGGGCATTTAGTTCGCCTGTAAGCTGCTCCAATATTTTCTTTCGTGTATTGAGCTCTGAGCGCACAAGCTCGATTTCTTTTTGTTTGAGCATCAATCCCCGCCTGCGCAGCCAAATCAAAAGCAAAAGGGCGGCAGACAGTGTCAATGAATTTACTGAAATGTAGAGATAGCCTCGTCTTGAAGCGGACATTTCAATTGGGTTGGCAAGAAAAGCAGCAATGTCTTTGGCAAAAGAAGGCGGCACTGTACGGAAATAGTACAAACGTCCCAAAATTTGCCCTGGGTTCTGGTTGGCACTTAAGTAGGTGGGTAGCTTCACCGCTTTGCGGGATCGCGGCGACTCATATCCGTAAGAAGGCTCCATGGGAGCACCCTCCAGAAGCAAGTCATATGGCTCGTCGCATTTGTTCAAAAGTTCTTCGTGGGCATTACTCTGCCAGCTTTCGTGATGATAGACCCTGTCTGTTTTATAGAGGATATTGCTGCCTGTGGCATCAGTGATAACAAGACCGAAAAGCCCGTAAGTGGCGTTCAAGGTTTCTTGAAGGAGGTCATCGCGCCCCTCAAGAATCATGCGCGAAATCAAGGGCGGCAGAGTGCGGTGCAATAAATTAAAGTCTGTGGTTTGAACGCGAAAAATGGTCCCATGCCAGTAGCTCATGTAATGGGCGTAGCAAATGCCAAGCCAACCCAGAAGTACTACTATGAGCACGCCCGGCACTAATGTGCGTTTTTTGGCAGAAAGTATGAATTTATCCATTGCCTTTTTTGGGCCGCCAAGCACCGTTAAAACACCAGGTACTCAGTATTACAGGAAATCAAGGATTTGACCATAAGGTAAATACGAAAAAGTGTTCCGGACCAAACACTTTTTGTCTGAAACTGTTGTGCAGCCTACTCTTTTGCAGATTACCCAGTTTGATTTTGAAAGTGGGGGTATAAAAGAAGTGTTGGTTCCGTTTTAAACCGGAGGATTGCCAACTCTAAAATCTAATCCACACCACACTTAAACCCGCATCGAGGGTTGTTCCGCATTATTAGTCGGATCGTTTTGAAAAAGACATCGTGGATAAAAGTTTCTGTCCGGGGCTTCGCGGCCCCGGTCAGTTTTTTTATTGCCGCCTTTTTATTTAAATGTTTCTGGATCTAAGCTCTTTGCGCTAATATTGAGTAGGGTCAATTTATTAGTTATCAGGGGCTGGAATGGCAGAAAACGCGTCGCAAGTCAAGTTGGGGGATTTACTCACCCGGGCTGGATTACTGACCGTTGATCAATTGAAAGAAGGAATGTTGATTGCAAAGCAGCAGTCTATTCCTGTCGGCAGAGTGTTGATTATGGCTGGGTTCATTACTGAGCCGAATCTTCAAGCCGCCGTGCAAGCCCAGTCTATGGTCAAAGACAGTCTTATCGATCTGGATACAGTTTTGAAAGCCCTGTCTCTAGCCAATCAAAAAGGCATTTCACTGGATGAAGCCCTGGCAGAAACCGGTTGGAAAGAACAAGCCGGTGGATTGACCAACAAACTGGGCGAGCTTCTAATCGACTCAGGATTACTTACCAAAGATCATCTTGATTCCGGACTGGCTCAAGCAAAACTTGCCGGTCTGCCACTGGGTCGAGTGCTTGTTACTTACGGCATCATCACAGAACAACTTCTATCCGCCGCACTGAATGCCCAGATCTTAATTCGTGACAGCAAAATCTCACGCGATCAGGCTCTGCAAGGCCTGAAAGCATGTCGCGAACGTCAAATCTCGCTTGAAGATTCGCTCAAAGAAAGCGGCTTGAATATTCCCACCCAGGAAAATATCAGGCTGGGAGAGCTTCTTGTGATGGCTGGAATTTTGACCGAAAACAATATGATGAGTGTGGTCGAAGTCGGCTTGCTTGAAGAAAAGCCTATCGGCAAAGTGCTCATCGAAAAAAATTATGTCACCGAAGACTTGTTGCAGTCGGCACTGACCATTCAGAAACTTGTTGCCGATCGCAAAGTTCCGCGGGCCGACGCAGGAACAGTTCTCACTTATGTTGCCAAACAAGGCATGAGTGTGGATGAGGCAATGGCGCAAGTGCAGCCTGCCCCCAGGACCATTCCGCAGAATCTGCCTCTCTATCAGTTTCTTCAACTGGGCGGAGTGATAACCGCCAAAGATATCGAAGAAGCCTTGAAGCAAGGTTCAAAAGATACTGAGTTGATGGGAAGAATGCTTTTGCTCATTAATGCGGTAGATACTACTTTGCTCGACAGCGCAGTCTATTTAAATAATATGATTGCCGAGGGCATTTTAAAAGTGGAGCAAGCCATGCTCGCTTTGGGAATCTGTCATGTTAGAAAATGCAGCTGCGACGTGGCGTTTCAAGTGCTGGGCTGGAATATGAGCCCGGACAACAAACCGATGCCACCTGATACTTTCGCTCAAACAATGGCTCAACCCGCCGCCGCACCGGCCCCGGTACCATCAGGAATTACCGGTGCTCCGCAAGCAGCTCCTGCAGCAGCTCCCGCCCCGGAACAGTTGCCGCCCTCGCAGCCAGATTTCGGCAGCCCGGCACCGAGTGAAACAGCAGCTCCAAAAACTCGCAAGAGACTGACTGATCTTATTCCTTAAACACTTTTCTTGCATCACCATATACGGTATTACGTTCCGACTTTTAAGCGCTGTCGGCTACTTTTTCATCAATATTTTGCAATTGCCAAGAATACTTTTACGGAGTATGCTCCATAAAAGTACTACCTTTTCGGATTTGTACCCGGATATGACTCGCTCGCCACAAATACTGCGAGAAGAACTGCTTGCGCCAATCAGATTTTGATAAACATGATGCAAAGCGATGATGCATTATCTCTAGAAGCTCAGGCGACAAAGCTGAGAGACGAGGACAAATTCAAACAAGCGGCTTTAGTTTGGGAGAAGCTTCTGGGTCAGATCCCCGACTGGGAGCACGGCACAGGCTTTTACGATCTGGGTTACATTTATCTTGAGCTGGGAGAAGACCAGAAGGCTCTAGAGTGCTTCCGAAAAGCCATGATCTTTATGCCTGAAAGTGATTATTTTCATGAGGCTTTTGCCAGGGTAGCTACCAGCGTTGGAGATCCTTATGAAGCACTTGAATCATTTAAATTCGTTTT
>CAZEQP010000316.1:0-4844 GCA_964514345.1 uncultured Candidatus Obscuribacterales bacterium | reverse complement strand
CTGGTCTCCGGACCTCCCTCCACTACAAATGCTCCTGGTTCTCCTTCCCGCAAAAGCAACAGTTCATCACTGCTATATGGATTGCTCAGCCAGAATTCCATACTACCGTCTTCTGATGCTGCAGTTCTTAGAAATCCAACTTTCTCCGCATCGGCAATGGAACTGATATCGAGCATGCCTTCTTGCAGTGATAAAACTCTGGCTTCCCAGCCAAAATCCACAATTGTGTGATGAATGATTTTATATGGATCATTGCGAAAAGGATTAGGATCTTCGATCCAAACAAATTCCTTTTGATTCAGGAATCGATCGTATGTATTATCAGGATTGAAATCAATTTCATTTTGTGAACTTCTTCTGTAAGCATAATTTGATTTTGAGCTGAATATCAAAGATTCAACACTCAGCTTGTTTGTGATTTTCTCTCTTTCGATAATTGCAGTTCGAAATTCATTTAAGCGTGGATTCAAAGAGCTGGCATAATTTGTTATCGAGTGTGTTTTTATCAAGCTCGAAATATGGTGCAAGTGCAATTTATCCGAATTTATTTCAATATTGAATAATTGCCTGTGGTGGCATTTTCCGGCAGTATTTTCACTTATTACTATAATCTTGTCTTCATTCATCAATTCAAGTTCATTGCCGAAGTCCACTTTTTCTCCGGATCTGACCACTTTAAGAGCACCGGAAGGAATGTCTAAATACTTAGCCAATCGCGGTGCATTGTTGTCGTAAATTATGTCGAAATGAGAGGGAAAGGCATTTGCAATCAAAATCTCGGAGTTTTTGTCGGAACCGGCTTTAAAGCGCTGTCCCAAACCAATACAGTGCCGCGCCCGTGGTCGACTGAGTGTAAATACAGGATGATTGGAGAGAGTACGATCCGAGTTGTATTCGTTTTGGTTCCTGATGATCAGTCCAAAGCGGGAGATATCTATATTGGTGCTTTTCAGCAATTGGGCAGTAGTGATGGCTATACCGGATATAGTATCATTTATCGAGAACCGCTCTTTTACATGAACCCAGTATTCACCTGTATTATTTATATTGTTTGGTGAATAAATGTGTTCTCTAATATTTTGATTTTGCAAACTGGCAAGAGAAAAGATATATTTTGTTTTGTCTCCCACAATACATTTGAACAAATCAGCATCCGTTTGCGGCATCAATACATAAATGACTTTACCATCCGGCAGCGCCTCACCGGCAACTTCTTCCGGATTGTCAGACCAAGATACCGGAATCTCCAAATTCTGTATTTGGCTTGGAAACTTAACACACTTTGCCAATAAAAGGTGATTTTCCGGAATTTCAGGCAAAGACTCGTCGGCTACAATTGCATGCTTCTTCCACAATTTGGATTTTTCTCGCCGACCTGGAATCAGGTGTTTCAGAACGTCGACATAACCTTTTTTGCTGGTAATGGAGATTCTTTCCACATTATTTCCATACCAGTCTATTGAAATTACCATTTCGGCCAGGCTGGGTCCGCTTGTTCTTTCGCGGGAGGGCAATCTGATTTCAGTTATCTTGTCCTGAAACTTCTGCACTTGCATCTTTGTCAGTTCATGAAAGTAATAATCAAAATTGTCGATTTCTTCCTCATGCCCAATCACCTCCAACCTCAGAAAGCCCATTTTTTCTAGAGTGACATTGCTCACATGTCGTCTTATAAGGCTATTGGTTGTGATACTTTCAAAGACCAAAGATTGAAGGATGTATGCCTCCACTTCGTCGATTTCAATTTTCGTGCCGGCGGTCTTGTCTCTAAATGCAACCATTTCCAGTACCAGACCTTCGGAAGTGTGGTTAAATTTCAATTTGGTATCAAGATCGTAAGAAAGCAGATCGTCATCTTCAATTCCAGTTCGCTCACCTGGTGAAAGTAAGATTGTTTCGCTCCCTCGGCCGATTCGAATTGGTTTGGTGCCTGAATTATGCATTTCAGCAGTGAATCCGGAACGATTGTTGATTACAGGTGAAATGTCAACTTTTGCTCCTGCAATATTGGTTACTTCATAATCTGCACCATGATTTCCCAGCGTAAAGTGCAAATCAGTCACTATATAAGGTGTCTCTTTTTGAAGCAGAGTTGATTGCTTTCCGCCGGACAATCGGAATTTATTGCCGATTCTTTCGATATCAACCAGAGTTTTTTTATCAGCCAATTGAAGCCTATCCCCACGTACCAGAGGAAAAGATTCGCCCTCGCTTATTGGAATCTTTTTGCCGCCTTTCCTGAAAACATATATGGGAATGTTAATTTCATTTTTCAGATAAAGACGCGATCCGGATAAGCTCAATTTAGCATTTACGCCTATTGCTGGTGCGGAGAGTTGAACATTTTCTTTTCCATGGGTGCCTATTTCAATAACGCTTATATTTGAGGAGATTTCATAAACGGTTTGCGGATTATTCAATTTACCGAAGTATTTTGAATCTTCATACGATTCAATTTCAATCAAACTTTGCTTAAGATGATTTGCCGCAGGAGAAATGTTTCCATACTCGAATTCAGAACCATCCGAATGTATAACACCTGCCGGACGACCGTTGCCGGCGAAGACTTCAATATGAACCGGCAGTAATCCTTTAATAGCTTTATTGTGAAAAATCTTCGCTTCACTGACACTACCGATAAAACTGTAATTGTATTCTCCCTCTTTCAGAGAAACCGCCGTATATTCAACTGCATTGGGACCACTAAAAATATTGAGTGTTATTTTGGCAGGAATTTTACTTATTCCTTCGTAGGTATAGACCGACGTACTACCATCAAGCAAAATACGTTTTATAAGGCGGTCTTCTTCGTCTTTATAAATTGTGGTGCTGTCGGGTAATGTAAGAGGCTTTTCTGCAATTTCTGAAATAGTTGGTAAGTGTGCCGAAACTTCTTCTTCAGTTTCAGACTTTGCATGAAGAGTAAGGTCGATACTTCTCCAGTTGATTTTTTGAAGGATTTGCGTCCAATCGTCCTCAGGCAACTGTTGCCGATTCGATGACTCTGACATTCTTTCCCCTAATTGATATTACGCCTTTCGCCAATATTTCAGATTTTTGACTCTCAGTATCCACCAAGCATATTTCCACATTTTTCAGATCTCCATCTACTTTAGTGGTCCGGAAATTGAATGTATAGATCTTGCCATCTTGAGTAAAAGAAATTCTTTCCATTCCTTCTTGCATACAAGTGGTCGCAGCTTGCATTTTTTCCACTGGAGTTTGTGCTGTTCCCAAAATTTCAATTGCTTTTCGAAGAGCTCTCACTCTTTCAGGATTTGCAAGCACAGCTTCAAGACGGTTTTCCTCAGTCGAAGTTTTTTGAACTGAACTGCCGTCCAGCCGAACAGACATATTGGGAATTAGTGTTCCGCTTCGTGAAAGTTTTACGTGTCCATCCTTAATTTCAATGTTGAGCGGATGTGTCACAAGCCCTAAACTTTGATTGATACCATTCAAAATATCACTAAAAGCTTCAGAACTGGCTGCTGTTTTTAGAGAAGTAGCGATATGTCTTAAGTGAGTCAAAGCTGTTTGAGGCGTTGTCGTATCCAGCATTGCCATACGCAGACCTTCTGCCAGATGCGCTCCTCTGAATTTGTTTTGATTCAGAACTTGCCCCACTCCAATATCTGCAGCATGCATTTCGAAAATTATTCTTGTCTGAGTGGTATCAGCAAATAAAGTTAGTTTCTCAGCTCCTGGCGCTCCTTCGATTTTCAAATCCATACCTTTGGTTTTAATTAGTTCTTGCAGCGACTCTCCATCGACATTCACATTTCTCCACTCGATCGTACTTCCAGTTTGATTGGCTGCAATTGCGCGGAGCAAATTCCTGTACAAACGTGCTCGGTTAAAATCGCTTGCTGAAAAAGGCATATTAAGAAATTCTTGTCTTGCCCTTTCCAGAACTTCCTTAGGTGTTCTTGGAGTGCCAGAGACGATTGGAACATCACTAAATTGTTGCCGTCTGTCTCCGATAAATTCTTGCTGACCTGAATCATTGTAGAAGCTCAATGAATAGTGTTGGTCGCTTACTTCAATTCTAAGCTTTGATTGAGCGCCCAAACGTGTCGATCCGTTTCTTAACCATTCAAGGACTACTCTTCTTTCTTGAGAATTCAAACTTTGCAGTCTGCTATTAAGCTGATCAGTAAATTCGGAATTTGATTTTAAACCGGTAGGATTTTTGTATGCAGATTCAGGAAACATGTTTCTGATCTGATTGAATATCTTTGCTCGTGGACCTGTCCATGATGCAGGATCACTTTCACTTTCTTTTGAAGTTTTTATAGTGTCTAAAACAGTTTTGGCATTTCTGTTTAATATAAGTGCCAGTGGATATATTTGATCATGACTGAGACTCAATCCTAACTGGCGGGCTCTTTCTTCAATAGATTGATAATAATTTCCTCTTCGGGGAATTCTGAGCGGACCGATTTCGATCAATTGTTTCAGAAGTTCAATCTGAGATGGGTTTGTTTCATTTAATTCCTGGCTATCCACCAGAGTTACAGGAATTTCAATTAAAGGAATGAAAATTTCCTTGCGTCCGGTCATGCGGCCCTGCCGAGAGTGAAAGTATTGCCGTCACCGGAAAGCAAGAATCTGATATTGCCGAGATTTACTCCTGTAGACCTCAGCCGTGCACTGATTGCAATAAGAGCTCTTCTTCTGTCGGCTGCATTCGGAAGAGTACTCAAGATTTCCTGCATTTTAGCTGCTAAATCTCCAGGTCTGTTCGGATTGAAACTGCTGTTGAAGAGTGCAAGACCGTTGTCAATTGCTTGTCTCAGCTGAGGTGTTATTGTGGCATCGCTCGGCAGTGCAGTCACCGCAGGAAG
>CAZEQP010000315.1:0-4852 GCA_964514345.1 uncultured Candidatus Obscuribacterales bacterium | reverse complement strand
AAACTTCATCACCTTTGGCAACTTCCGTTTTTAAAGTGGCAGATTTGCCATTATTAAAACAGCGGCTCTAATAGATTTGAATGCTAGGCACAGAAGAACTAGCATTCCAAAAAGGGAGACAACGGATAAGGCAAGCAGTTGTTTCATTGCCTTCTCTTGAGCTTCGAATTCGCCACCGTATACGATGTAATATCCGGTTGGCAGTTTAACTTCTTTTTGTATCTTTCGTCTTGCATCTGCAATAACACTGCCTAAATCCCTACCTGATACATTAGCCTGGACAAATACTCGTCTTGAAATAGATTCGTGGCTGATTGTGTTTGGACTAGAACCGGTTGTTATTTCAGCCAGTGTAGTTAGTGGGACTTTCACCCCTGAGGCTGTATCTACCAGAATACTTTTAATCACTTGAATGTTATTTCGGTATTCTGATTGAAACCAGACATTGATATCAAAGGTTTTTTGTCCCTCAAGAACCTGAGCGACGGCTGTTCCTTTAAATGCTGCTTCAATTATGGTCGATAATTCTTTTACCGTTATCCCATAGCGCGCTGAGGCGGCCCGATTAACTTTGATTGAAATTTGCGGGACTGGAATAATAGGCTCTGTGTGTACGTCAACTGCTCCATTGACTTCTTTCATTATTCCTTCGATTTGTTTTGCTTTCTCATGAAGGACGTCAAGATCGGCGCCGAATATTTTTATAGCAATGGCTGCATTCACACCTGAGAGCACATGCTCCATACGATGCTGCAAATAAGAACCCGCATCTGCTATTAGTCCGGGAATATGAGCGAATTCATGCCTGACGTGATACATCACATCTTTCTTGTGTGCACTTTCAGTTTTCAATCTGATGTCGTATTCGCTGAAGTTTCCCGCACCATAATCTTCTCCACCTTCTGCTCTACCAGCTCTTTGACCTGCCGCTACAACATCATGATCTTGTATGAAATGCTGGATAAGAGTTTTGCCTATATTTGTTGTGGTTTCAAGACTTGTGCCTGGCATTGATGTTGCCACCACTATCAGATTGTTTTCATCGAATTCAGGCAGAAATTCTGTGCCCATAACAAAAAGGGGAAGCAGAGACAGAATAAAGAGAAGGGTGCCGGAAGCCAGTACGACTTTAGGTTTCTTTAGGCTGAAATTAACGATAGGTCTGTATAAATTCTTCAACTTAATGACCATTGAAGTTTCATGATCAGATAAGTGTTTTGAAGATCCCAGAAGGATATAACATAAGGACGGAGTTACTGTTAGTGCTACTCCTAAAGAGGAGAACAAGGCTACTAAGTAAGCATAAGCAAGTGGACTGAAGATTTTTCCCTCTAGCCCTCCAAGCGAGAGCACAGGAAGGAAAACCAATCCAACAATAAATGTTGCATAGACGACTGAACTTCTAACTTCGACAGAAGCTTCATAGACTACGTTGAAAACATTCTTGGGATTTCCCGCTAATTTATTTTCGCGCAATCGCCGATAAACATTTTCTACATCAATGATCGCATCATCAACGACCTCGCCAATCGCGATGGCAAGCCCACCTAAAGTCATTGTGTTTATTGTGTAGCCCTGAAGCTTAAGGCAAATTATTGCAGATAATAATGACAAAGGAATTGCTGTCAAAGATATAAAGGCAGTTCTCCAGTTTCTTAAAAACACAAACAGAATTACTACGACTAAAACGCCGCCCAATAGAACAGCTTCTCCCACGTTTTTAACTGCCACTTCAATAAAATCTGCTTGTCTAAAAGTGACAATTGTTTTTATGTCTTTGGGAAATCCTGCTTTCATTTCCTCAAGCGCTTTTTCAAGATTCAATGTGGTTTCAAGCGTGTTTGCCCATGGTTGCTTAAAAACAGTAAGGATAACTCCCGGATTACCATCGACAATTGCATCTCCAATTTTGAATGCTGGACCTAACTGCACAGAGGCTACATTCCTTAAGAGTATAGGTACGCCATTTTTTGTTGCTACTATGGAATTTCCAATTTCCTCAGGTGAAGATACTCTTCCCAGCCCTCTAATTAGTTGCTCGGATTCTTGTGTTCTCAGCATGCCTCCGGCTGCATTTACGCTACTAGAACCTGCTGCGCTTAAAACTTGCGCCAGAGTTAAATCGTACTGTCTTAGTTTATTTGGATCGACCAATACCTGATATTGTTTTACTTCGCCACCAGTAACAACGACATTTGATACTCCACTCACCGCAAGAAAACGCATTTTAATGGTCCAATCAACCAGTGTTCTCAAATCCATTTGAGATGTTTCGCCAGTGCTATAAAGACCTACTTTTAATACGTCTCCTGCAGCGGATGTTATGGGGGCTAAAACAGGTTCTTTAACTCCATCTGGAAGGGAGCTTCTTGCTACTTGTAATTTTTCTGCTACTAACTGTCTTGCTGTAAAAATATTTGTGTCATCTTGAAAAATTACAGTGATAACTGAAAGACCTATCGTTGAGATAGAGCGAACAACCTTTACATTGGCTGTTCCATTTAAACCAACCTCCAATGGTCTTGTGACTACCATTTCCACTTCTTCCGGTGCAAATCCAGGAGCTTCGGTCAGAACAACCACTTGTATTGGTGCAAAGTCGGGAAAGACATCGACAGGCATTTTCAAGGTGGAAAAGACACCAAGGACAAACCAAACAATGGCTAGGATATTAATTACCCATCTATTACTGACTGACCAGTGAATAATTCCGTTTAGCATTGCCTATTCGGCCCTCTTTGGGCTTCGTAATTTTGATATCAAAAAGCACAAGACAGCAATAACGATCGATATTCCAATCCCTATTGCAAGTCCCTTTATTAAACCTGTGCTATTTCCTGCGCCTTCTTCGGATTTCTCGTGCTCATCATGTTCTTCATGTTTTTCATTTTCATGCTTGTGATCCGAGCCCGGTTTCATAACCGATTGTGCAAGTAATTGTTTAGCTCCGGATACGACGATGAGTTCTCCTTTCTTCAATCCGGAAAGTATCTCAATCATTCCATTTGCATTTGTGCCAAGTGATACTTCAACTGGTTCGTAATGACCTTCTTCTATATGATGCTCGTAAATATAATTTCGATTGTTGAAAGAAATGATCGCCGATTCTGGAACTAATATTCCTGTTTTATTGTTTTTTCCAAGATCAATTTCTGCTTCTACGAACATGCCTGGACGCAAGCTCTCCAGAGTATTATCGGCTATTATTCGCACATGAAGTGTTTTAGTAACCGGATCAACTACGGCTCCTTTAGAAGATATGGAACCAAGTTCTTTTTGTTTATAGGGTGTTTCAATGTAGACTTTTTGTCCTTCTTTGACTAATGGAATTTGTTCTTGATAAACATCAACCATTACCCAGATTGGCGATAAATCCACAACGGAAAATATGCTTTTGAGTGGTTCTACTCTCTCACCAAGTGTAATATCTCGCTTAACCACCCATCCGGCTACAGGTGCTTTAATTGGAAGGTTTGCTGAAACTACTCCAGTTTGAAGCGCCTCATCAACTGCGGTTCCGGGGATACCCATTATTTTGAGCTGACCTTTTACCGTTTCAATGTTTACGTTGAATTGTTTTTTCAGTAATACTATTTCTTGTTCCAGTCGCTCTTTTAATGTCTCAAGTTTTACTGCATTTGTTTCGTAATTGCTTTTCGCCTCAAGATAAAACTTGCGAGCACTGATACCTTCATTTAGTAAGGTCTCTTCTCTGTCATTTGCAATTTTTGCTAGTTCGACTGTTTTTTGTTGAACCTTAATGTCACTTTGATATTGAGTTTTTACTCTTGCTATATCGGAGTTTGTTTTTGTTCTATCGTTCAACAGTTGGGTTAATGTTGTAGCAACTTCAATACTGTGGATTACAGCCATGATTTGCCCTGGTTTTACCGTGTCGCCTTGTTTTACCAAAACTTGCTTCACCACGCCGGCCACAGGAGTTGTGACATTGAATGCTCTGGTTTCGTCGGCTTGTACTTCACCTGTTGCCTTCAAAGTAGTATTTAATTTTCCAAGTGTAACTTCTGCCGTTTTTATCTTGATAGCTTGAATTCCCTGAACATCCACAGATACCTCACCAGGTGCACTGACTTCTTCTTTGGAGAATGCTTCATTTTCTCCCCCATGAGCTAATGCTAGTGGCGTGAATGATGCCATAAGATAAAAGCTTAAAAGAAGAGCCAGTTGTATACAGATATTTGAAAGAGCACGCATTGAAAAACCACCAGACACATGGATGAGGCAAAAGCCGACATTTGTTTTGTCTTGTAGTTTTAGATGAGTATTCTTTCGGTTTTTAGAAAAGCGATTTCGTTATACCGTAAAACTGGTTTTGGAGGACCTCTTCCAATACCGGGTTTGTCTTCTCTGGAAGTAAATTTTTTCAATTTAGAGACAACGTAAATACAAACAAAGCCTTCAAAGCTATTGAAGTCTAAATTTGAATTGCTTAGAAGGATCGTATTTGAATACTTATAGCAATTGGAGCAACAGTCTTTTGAATTAAGCTGGCTTCGTGAATCTTGGTCTGCATTAATTGCAATGTTTTGAGTAAATTGAGATTTTAATACCGATTTACAGTCATCATCTTCACTGCAATAACAAAACGATAGCCCGGTCCAGAGACCCACTAAAAATATCGTATTCAGAATTATCGCAACGGTTTTCTTCATTACCCCAGATGACTGAAAATTGACTTGGGGGATTGTATAGCATCATCTTCAAACTGCTCTGAAATTTAAATCACTTAGAATGATTTTGAAAACCGTTCTCAAAGCCTTGCTTCTTATTCTTGATGTCCGTCTTTTGACTTTCCATCGATATTTGCTTCCTTCTTGGTAATTTGACTCCA
>CAZEQP010000314.1:0-4857 GCA_964514345.1 uncultured Candidatus Obscuribacterales bacterium | reverse complement strand
ATCATGGGCAAGTACTTTGGCAATGCCAAAATCGACCAGTTTCACAAACTCACTGTCCGATTCGGTGGAAACAAGCATGATATTGCTTGGTTTCAAGTCGCGGTGAACAATTCCACGCTTGTGAATATATGAAAGTGCTTTGCATGTTTGTTTGAATATATGAATAAAACGGCTCAACTTGAGCGGTCCTTCAGTTTCAATGATTTCTTCAAGAGCTTTTCCGACCAGAAAATCCATGACCAGGTAAGGCTCTCCTTCAGGTCCATAGCCAAAGTCGTATACTGAAATCAAATGGGGGTCATCCAGATTGGCTGATGCTTTCGCTTCCTGCTCGAATCTTTTTAAACTGACTTCATCTTCAAGCAAAGTGCTCTTTAGCACCTTAATAGCAACAAATTTGTCTATTTGGGTGCGTTTGCCTTTGTAAACCACACCCATGCCGCCTTTGCCCAGGACTTCGAGCACTTCATAGCGCTCGGACAAAACGCATCCCACAAGACTGGAAGTGCTTTTCGGCTCAGCTTTAATTGCCACCGACACAACTGTGTCAGCCAATTCAGCCTCCTGCTTTGTTTCGAGATCCTCATCCATGCGCCAAATTGTACCAAGATATACATCGGGGGCATTAAAATTAGTGTCTATGGTCAATCTATATACTCAAGACGGAAGCATTACGCTTAAAGACGAAGAAACAGGTGAATGGTTCCACAATTCTGCAGGAGCCTATCTGGAGGCGCACACCAACTATATCGAGCCGCTTTGTCTTTCACATTGGCAACCTCAAAGACTGAAAGTGCTTGATTCTTGCTTTGGTCTTGGATACAACAGTTTTGCATTATTAGGAAAACTAAATGGCGAAGTGGAAATTGAGCTGACTTGTATAGATAAGCACAGGGAGCATCTTGAATTAATTTCCGAAGTACTGGATCAAACTTGTTTTGAATCAATCCAAAATAAAAATGTTTTGAAAGAGTTCTTTTTCTCTATTCATCAGGCAAAAGAAAATCATAAAAACGTCCGGTGCAAGCTGGGACAGCTGAGCCTGAGCATTAATTTCATCGTTGATGATTTGCGTCAAACTCTTCCCAGATTAAATAGCGAAGACACCAATTTCGATCTTGTTTTTCATGATCCTTTTTCAGCCCAGAAAATGCCTGAACTCTGGACCAGAGATCTGTTTCGCCTGTATTTTGAAATGCTGGCCGGACGTGAAGGAAAAGTACTTACATACAGTACGGCTCATGCCGTACGCGGTGGATTTAACGAAGTGGGTTTTAGCGTTTATCGCACAGCCGCAGTAGGCTCCAAATACGGTGGCACATTGGCAGCCACGGCTTGCGATTCGATATTAAAATATGGTCTTGACTCCGGGCTGATTATCTCGCTGAATGAAGAAGAACTTGAAAAAATGAACGGACGCTCAGGCTTGCCTTACCGAGACCCTGACTTTAATCTGGACAGAAGTACTATTTTCATGAACCGCCAGAATAATCAAGACAAAGAATTTCCCAGGTTCCAGTTATAAGACAATAGCAGTAAAAATAGCGGGTATATAACAGCTATCTTGTCAAAACGGAACGCTGTTTGTGGCTAAGGATAAAGCATCTGACGATAACTCGGACAATGACCAGGAGAAAATCAATTCTCATGTCACTGAGTGTGCCGATCTTGAAACTATGCTGATTAACTCCGCCGACCAAAAAACCTGGCTGTCTACACAGGAAATCCATTTTTTATCTGAAGAAGAGTCAGCCACTCACATAGCTCTTCAACCTGACTATCTTAAAGACTTACAATCAAACGGATTGGCAGAAAAGTTTGAGCTGATTGACAGAAATGTTCAGAACCTAGGTAACAATGTTCCTCTTTCTTACATAGATGGATTGAAAGCAGTATCTATGAAAGCAAAAGATGCAGAAACGAAACAAGCAGAATTTTCCATAAATTATATACTGCGAAAAGCCGGTCAATTTTTGCAAAAGGCAAATGAGCCTTTTTTCCAATAGTAATTCAAAAAGAAGGGAACCCACTGAAAATCTTGAGGTGGTAAGCGACTCTGAAACTGCAAATGTACAAAAAATCAATTTACCTGAGAACCAACCAATCGCTTACGATCCAATCGAGGCAGCTAAAAATGAGTTTGACAAGTTCTATTTTACTCATAGAAAGGACCTCGACAAATATTTCGATAAAGCGGCTGCTCGATACGTCAGCCAGCATTTACCTAGAATCGCCGCTTATTCAGAAAGGAATGAAGGTAGAGCGGCAAATGTAATCAGGGCGCTCATGCGTAATGAACAAATGTATTACGGTGCTGATGATGCCCTTTTCGATGGAATCATTCGTCAAACTGGAGTCGCTATTAAAAACGTGCATAACTTTACAGCTGGACCCGGGCAAATATCAATATCTAATATCCAGGCTCTAGCGGTCAAATATCCTGAATTATTTGATCACAAATCAGGGAGTGAGTTATGCCAACTCTCAACTGATCCATACATAGCAACACTATTGGTTGGAACCTACATAGACGACAGAATAGGACTCTTTGAACAATGGGCAAAAAAAAATCCGGCAGAATCAACTCTTAGTAAAGACGAGAAATTGCTATTCAAAAACGCTTTTCCATTGTGGGTGTCCGGTCTTCAGACCCAATCCATAATTATGTCTTTCAACCCTGGTGGCGGTCGGCGAGACCACTTAAGCAATGTACTGAAACATCTGCGATTGTTGGAAAAAGCAGACTAAAAGAGCATGTTACTTTAGGCGATTTTTTGCAAAAAAGATTAAAGCGCAGATTAGCGTGATTATCAAACCGGCGGGTACACCAAGTTTGAGTCCGCCAAATATAACCTCAAGTGCCAGGCTATCGGTTTGACCCGGCCGTTTCAACTCGTCCAAGTAAATACAAGCACCAGTGATTCCGCCAATTATTCCGTTTCCAGCCAGGAAAGACAATAAGAGAATCTTTTTTTCCAATTTAGAGAACATTGTTTTGCTACCCTTCCTTACAAAACATCGTTACAGACACGACAAGCATGATTTTGCTTGGTTTCAAGTCGCGGTGAACAATTCCACGTTTGTGAATGTAGGAAAGGGCTTTGCATGTTTGAATTATATACCCATATGAGGACTCATTGGCTTACTTTTCTCTCTGGAATACTTTCAGCCTTCCTTGAAAAACATAGTAACAGCCACGATCAGCATCACTATGCCGAACGCTTTTTTTAACACTGAATCTTTCAACTTAAGCGCCACAGCACTACCAAGCAGCGAAGCCGGAACTGTGGCTACCATCATCACAAGCATGAGCCAGAAATCCACATGACCGAGTATAGTGTGAGTAACTGTTCCGGGAAGTGAAAGCAATGCCACCACACATAGTGATGTGCCAAAAGCTTCCTTCAATTGCATTTTAGCCAGATAAACAAGAGCCGGAATTAGCACAAAACCGCCTCCAATACCAAAAAAGCCGGCCATACAACCGGTTAAAAGTCCAAGAACTACCAGCTTCAATTTATCCGGTTTTACTTTTGCTTCCGCGTCTTCTTTTTCGTTTGTTTGTTTTGAATGCAAATGTTCAGTCAATTTTTCCAAAATACCGAATGTCAAATCGAGACCGACAAAAGTGACCAGGCAGGCAAAGCTTATCATCAGGGCGTTTCCGCTTATCAAACTGGTGGCACAGGCTCCCAGACAAACACCCACCATGGCGGGCACACCCAGAATAAGAGCCAATCTCCAGTCGACCAGGCCTTTTTTGAAATAATTATATGCACCGGTGATGCTGGTCGGAATTATTATGGCTATTGTGGTGCCTACCGCCACATGAGCCGGCATACCCAAAAGTAAACGCAGTAATGGCGTGCAGACCACACCTCCACCGATTCCGAATGTGCCTGATAAAAGTCCGGTTAAAAAACCGATTCCCAGAATCTCAAAAATATGTTGATGAGCGTTCAAATTTAGATGAATGTATTACATGAAACGGGCCATAAATTGACCCAGATCCGGATTATCGTAAACCATCTGGTCGAACATAGGGTTTTTAGCCAGTATTCGCGCCACTGTCCGGTCTTTGCGAATGGCGCGATAAATGCCTTCGGGATCCCGGCTTATACATTTGGCTGCGTTGCCGTTTCGCGCCAGTATTCGGGCGGCGCTGGGCCATTTTGTAATACGACGGCAAAGATAAGGATCCGCTTGAGCAATATCTGAGATATGCGGATGTTTGGCTAAAATTTTTGCGGCTGAGCGGTGATTTGTGATGGCTTCAATAATGGCAGGATTGGCTTCAGCCGATTTTTCCAGCCAGACATAACGGGCCAGTTTTTTGGCAAAAGTGGAATCGGAGCGCACACGATTGAGCGTGTTTACTGAAAAAGTCCAGAAATGGACTTTGATAGGCTTTTCCACCACCGGCTTGACCAAAGGGTTGGGCGTGGCGTTAGAGCCTGTTTTGGGCGTGGGTTGCGCCTGGGGAACATAGTTCCTCAATTTGATATCGGGGTCAGCGGAATCAGCACCAAAGGCCGGACCTGCTCCGCTTGCGCAAAGTATTCCCCACACCACACTTGATACCAAAATTAGTTTAGATAGCATGCGTTTCGCCCGGCTGCCATGAATCCATAGTAGCAGACCAATAGAATGGCTTTATTATAGGTCCCCATGCTTATAGTAGAATGTCAATAGAATGGACAGCTTCTCCAAACCCAAAGACAAAGACGACGCCGAAGGCAAGCCGAAGGAAAATACCTCTTCGCCATTGTCTGATGCTTTGAATATTAACGATGTTTTTGGCATCCAACCCAAAAAAGATGTGTTGAACAATCATCAGGCTTCCAAATATCAGTCAAA
>CAZEQP010000313.1:2933-4858 GCA_964514345.1 uncultured Candidatus Obscuribacterales bacterium | reverse complement strand
ATTCTTATGTTATGCGCAAAATTTCCAGCTATCAAAATAGGAGCGACCGCTGGATCTATAAGTACCTTCATTTCACTACCATTCGAATACCCATGTTTTCTCAGGTATACTCCTATTGAAGGAAATTCTTCTGAAAGCATTTTAACCGCATTTACAGACATCTGCAGGTAGCCTAAGGTAGCGTCCTCAGGATTTCGTCCCGGCACTTGTAGCGGCACTCCTAAATTTTTGACAGAAATGTCATCCATCTGGTCAAAGGAATCATAATGTCTCATTTCATTTGCCAAAATTGCCTTGCTCAGTATTTTCACCTGATTTGCTGTAAGTCCACTTTCAGCCAGCTCCGGTAAAAGAACAAAAGCATCTGACCATGCGCTTTTCGGGATGTGTTGCAAAAGTGCAGTTTCGTGCCCCGCATAAGGATGAGAAAAATCCGGCTTTTTTGTTACTCTTATGAGTTCCATACCTATAGCTGATTTTCTTGCGTCTCTATAACTCTGAAGCACTTTTGAGTTTTCACCGGCAATAATTGCTTCTGGTGCAGGGATAATTGAATCACTCTGCACATCGTCGAACTTTTGCCTTTGCTCAAAGTTGAAAGCGACCGGTGCAGTGTTGGAAGCTAAAAGAATCTTTTCTGCTTGCACAACCTGAATTTCCTCGGCTTTCCTTTCTATGTAACTGATTTGCAATTGAGCTTTTTGATCGTCTGTAGCGCCTTCCGGCAACGCTTTCAATCCTTCATGGAAAGATGGATTTCCTGCAAGTTCCATAATTCGGCTTGCTGCAACTTGCTCTTCACCATCAACAATTTGAAATGGTTCGATTTGATCAGTATTAGGAATGCGAAGATTGGCAACAGATGGAAACTGATCTGGGTTTGAAGCTATAGCATGGCAATGTACTTCATTTTGTTCTTTTGTCTTTATCGTCTCAGATTGCATTGTTCTATCCAGCTCTGAGAGCGGTTCGATTTTTTCTAACTTTTCAGGATCTTTGCTCATGACTACAGTTGATATTCCCATAATTTCCAGAATCACGTTTCATTAAACATCAGCTCTCGCTTTTGCTCTAGAGTGAGTTTTTAAATGTCTTTGTCTTTCACATTATGTAAAATTGAAACATGCAGTCAAATCAAATCATCAATGACTTGAAAGAAAAATATGCCTCGATTGAAAACTACCTGGATTCGGTTTCAATCAAATGGGGCTCGCAAGCAAAACAATCCTTAACCGCTTTTGAAAGACCTGCCTCATTTTGTTTTAGTTACACAGACTCTAATATGTGGGTCAATAAAGAACGAACCACTTATAAAGATCCTGAACACGGCGTATCATCCCTTTGGACAAACGGAAAAAGGCTTCTATTGAAGCGATTTTTTGAAGAGGTCCCCATCGAGATGAGTATGAAAGAAACTGAAGTGATCAGCATCTTCAAAAGATTTCCGGTTTCTGGTGCTTTTGCTTTAGGACTATTGATGAGCGAACTAGCTATCGACCGCAATCAACTAGTTGAAATCAATTACGCACCAGAAGTTACCGAAGAAGATTTAGGTGGAAATAGTTGTTATGTACTCAGCGGAACTTTCAACAGAGACTTTGATACTCAAATCTGGGTGGACAAGGACAGTTTCTTGGTAAGAAAGGTGGGATTGAAAGACTGGTTCAGAAGCATAGAATTAGTTGATGACAATACTGAAGAAACTGATTTGCGAAACAAGCCGTTTTCCACAGTCTGCGATTTTGATTATATTGGTACTGATTTTCCAAATTTTAGCCTCCCCGTAATTTCTTAGGCTTTTAAAAGCAGAATAAACAGTATTGGATGCCTTGTAAAGCATATTATTGCAAAATTCCTCAATACCTACTATGCTTTATATAGCATATTAACTATATTACGAGGCTTTATAACGCAGATGACTCGCA
>CAZEQP010000313.1:0-2923 GCA_964514345.1 uncultured Candidatus Obscuribacterales bacterium | reverse complement strand
ACTTCGCCGCAATATGACGATATCAGAGGTCGCTCAACGAATCGGCACAGGACCAAGAGCTGTAATGGATGCAGAGAAAGGAAAACCTTCAAGTGGCATAGCAGTCTTTGCTGCTCTCCTTTGGCTTTATGATTTATTGGACCAACTAGGGGATGTGTGCGAGCCTTCAACAGACAGAGTCGGCTTGGCGCTGGAGTCGATTCGCGAACGCAAGCGTGCACGCAAAAGAAAAGATCTGAACAATGACTTTTAACAAGACACAGAATTACTAACGCATGGCTCCGCTTGCGCTCAAGACTCCTACCGCAGATTCGGCGCTGGCTCTTTTCAAACTAATCGAAACACAAAGTCCACCACCCGCTCGATTCTTTATTATAAGAGTCCCCTCACAAGCTTCGATGCAAGTTTTGACTATAGCAAGTCCAAGCCCCACTCCACCCGATTCTCTTGTGCGCGACGATTCCGGTCTGTAAAAGGGCTCGCCCAGGTGGGCGATTGCGGATTCCGGCACTCCCGGTCCACGATCACTGATTGAAATTATCAACTGATCTTTGCCTGCTGATTCGAAAGTTTCGATTTCAATCAGACCTTTTTCGCCGCCATATCTAACTGCGTTGCGCAAAATATTGCTCAATGCGCGTTCAAGTAAAAATGGCTCAGCTATTACATTGCCGTTTGAAAACTTGCAGTTTACTTTGTCGGCGATTTGCAATTTAGAAGACAGACTCTCTATCAACTCATTTAAGTCGACAGGCTTTAGTTCTACTTTTCGCTCATTCATACCGGCTTTGGCGTAAGCAAGCAATTCATTGACGAGCTGATTCATTTCAGTGACTTCATCACGAATATCATCTATATGACGCTTTTGTTCTCTGGTGGCGCTGGATTCAAGCAATTCCAAAGCAAGTCCCAGTCTAGCCAGAGGCGAAAACAATTCATGTGAAATGGCGCCCAGAAAGCCTTTTTGCCCTTCTACAAAATGATTCAATTTAATAGACATTGTATTAACGGCTTCGGTGAGCCGACCGATTTCATCACGACGTTTTGTTTTCAGTTGCACATTGAATTTGCCGCTGGCTATTCTTTCAGTGGCTCTGGTCAATCTGGATAACGGGCGAGTAATAGTCCAGACAAAAGGGAGCCAGAAAAGCAAAGTCAAAGCAATAATAGCTAAAATCACCAGGGCGATCATTTTGAAATCGAAGATCAAACTGCTGGTCCAGGGATTCTCCATCCTGGCTAGAATCACACCCGGTAAATGTCCGCCTTCAGCAGAAGGTAAAATAGCTCGCTCACCGATCCAATAAGTATCGGGATTTTGAGTATGCAAAACAAAACGCCCATGCACCCCTGAAAATGGAGGGAGCATTGTTATCGCCTTACCGACTGTAAACTGAGACGGTTTGTTCGGGGTTAAAGCCGGAAGAAATGCCGCGTTAAGCGGCGGTGTGGCTAATAACATCGGAGGCGGTCCGTCTACACGAATATGAAAGTCTTGCTTTGTCGTTGAAAATGTCCCGGCGGTAGGAAATGCACCGGCAGCAGGAAGCGGGGCGACCGAAGTAAAAGGAACGGCAGCTCTCCCCACAAAGATTCCCATTTTGCCATGGGGCGGTGGAGGGAAAGGCGAAACAATGTTTGCTACCTGTTGAGGCAGCTCGATTGTTTCGCCAGCTAATTGTTTTTTGCCGAAGTCGAATATATAGTATTTGACGTTATAAAGCTGACCGAAATTTTTGGTGATTTCAGTCCATTTTTCACGATTTGTTGTGAGCAACTGGTTGTGAATGGCAGAGGCGACCTGGTCGGCGCGATCACCTATAGGACTGCGCAATATCGCTTCCCATCCTCCTATATGCGAGCTGAAAAAAAATCCGACGGCAAGAGCCACCGCAGTTAGATAGCAACAAACTAAAGTAATTGTTTGCGCATAAAGTGACATTGTCAGTCCACCTTGCCCACAAAAAGATAACCGGCCGAACGGACTGTTTTAATAAAGCGGGGTGTTTTGGTGTTGTCTTTCAGTTTGCGCCGCAATGCCGAAACATGCACGTCAATCGAACGGTCAAAAGCATCATAATTGCGGTCGCGAATGTCATTCAAGAGTTGTTCTCTTGATTTGATTCTGCCGGCATCACGTGCCAGTGCAGCCAGGATTTCAAACTCGACCGGAGTTATGGAGATTTCTGCGCCACCAAGAGTGATACTGCGCGAGGCAAAATCTATTTCAAGATCACCTGAAGTGATTTTTTCCTCTTTAGGTGCGGAGGTTCTGGCGCTAAATTTGTTATTGCTCCGCCTCAGTACAGCCCGAAGCCTTGCCAGCAGTTCACGGGGAGAAAAAGTTTTTGGTAAATAATCATCGGCGCCGACTTCAAGACCGACGATTCTGTCTGTTTCGTCTCCCAGCGCAGTAAGCATCAAAACAGGCACGTCATTCTGCTCTCTAATTTTGCCCAGGACTGCAAATCCGTCCATCCCGGGCAGCATCACATCAAGAATGACTGCGTCCCAGTCTTTTTCGGGGAGCCTTTGCAAAGCGTTTCTGCCGTCATGCACAAGAGTGGTATGGTAACCGTAACGCTCCAGATACTCGCTGATAAGACGGCAAAACTTGATGTCGTCGTCTATCAATAAGAGTTCGACCGGGGTATCCGGTGCGTCCAGAGTTTCCACTTCGATTCCGTTCATGGATATAGATTTTATCATTTAAGGCTCCCGTTTTGGGCATTTGATACTTTTGTCTAAATTGACTCTGTGTCCGGCGGAGAAAGGAAACAGTTCTCTTTTATCCAGGGAAAGTTTGATTTGTTTCTTTTGCTCAGGAGTCAAAACCTCGACCATTTCCTGGGCCGCATCGAACACCATATTGTCCAGCATGGCTTTTTGTTGCAAGATTTCGGCTCTAACGTCACTTGCATTT
>CAZEQP010000312.1:0-4884 GCA_964514345.1 uncultured Candidatus Obscuribacterales bacterium | reverse complement strand
ATTCTGATTTAGTTATATAACGTTCAGTATGATACACGTTATAATAGATATTGTTCACTATTATGAACGTTATGCACTCTAGCGACATGCTTTCCATTGACAATAATGTTCATTTTTATGTACCTTATAAGCGATAACGTTTATATTCATGAACTTTATAAATTGAGAGAGAAAGACTCCAACACTCCTATACCAGTTCGACGGGCTTTGCGAAAACTCGGCGGCGATTTGCGGGATGCCAGACTCAGACGGCGCATTCCGGCTGAATTAATGTCTCAGCGTGCTTCAATTAGCCGAACTACCTTATATAAGGTAGAAAGAGGCGACCCGGGTGTTTCTATTGCCACATATTCGACCGTTATGTTCATACTAGGCTTGATCGATCGAATCAGCGAGCTAGCTGACATGACTCAAGACAAGCTTGGACGTCAACTTGATGAAGAACGTTTACCAAAGCGTGTTCGCCTTCATCGACGCAAGTCAACAAAAAAATAATAACCGGAAATTTCAATAAGAATCCAGTCCCAGAATGAAATCTGCTTTTGAGCACTAGCGCTCGATCAAACAATCTTCAAAGTGTTGGATCTGCCTGCATACGCATATCCTGGGTTGTAAGCTTGGGGTATGAAAAACATTCCCAATATTATTACAAGTGTACGGCTCTTTGCGGCGCTGGCCATCATTATTCTGTCATTCACGTCGCGGGCACAGGAAGCTTTCTGGTTTTTGCCTTTGTTTATAGCAGCAGCAGTCTCGGATATGCTGGATGGTTATATCGCCAGGCGTTTCAAGTGGTGCACCGATTTTGGCGCGCATCTGGATAGTATTTCGGATATGACTTTATATGCTGCCGTGTTTACCTGTTTTCTTGCATACAGACAAGACGCGATGGCAGCATGCGCTAATATATTTGTCCTGGGAGTAACAATACAAGTTTTGCACTGGGCATTTTCAATAGCCAAGCATAAACAATTTCCGGCTTATCATTCGACAATATCGCGTGTGGTGGCATATGCCATGTTTTTTGCCTGTCTTTTATTCTGGACAAACAAATCACCGCTTGTTCTGGGTCTGATGCTCAGCTTCTGGATTTTATGTTCGCTTGAAGGAATGCTTATCACTCATTTTCTGGGCAGTCCCAGATCAAATGTGTCGAGCATCGCAAAGGCGCTTTCTTACTCTTAAAGCACTTGAGAAGACTTGAATAAACTGATTTAATAAGATATCTCATCAAGGATTGTCTTATGCTCAGAAAAACCAGTTTCGGATATGTCAATTTCGAGGACGAATGTCACAGCAAGCGCAACGGTTTCGATTTTGAAACTCGTGAGGGCAAAGAAGACATCGGCTTGCTTGAAATAGAAAAACGTCTTGACGAGCTTCTTTTAAAAAAAGAACAACTGGCACAGATTGAAGACGATTATGTACTAAATGAAGAATATAAGAAATTTCTGGACGCGCAGTATTCAGTGATTGAAACTCTGGTGCCGGTCCTGGATAGACTGACTGAGCTGGGAGCTTTCTTTTGTCAGTATGACCCAGACTGGGGCAGTCCTGATTATCACAGACAATTGTCATTCTGGTCGGAGTCGGGTTATTCGGTTGCCAGAGGCTATTCTATAAGTTCGACCGCACTTGATATGGTGTCTGAGCCGCCACCGCCTCTGGTGGGTACTGAAGGCGGCGGGTTTCTGGTTGGTCCTCACAACTGGATTGAATCAGCATATCTGTGTCCCTATTGCAAAGCAGAAAAGAATCTCAAAATCCGCACTCAAATGGTTTCATCTTATGAAGGCGACAGTGGTGGCGCTTTTTGCGAGGGCAATTTTCGTCTGGGTGAACAAATGCCCTGGTTTGAAACTGAGGAACCCTGGATGGAAAGCGCTTATTTGAGCGATGATGATGTTACTTATTTTCTTGAAAGTTGCAGCACCTGGTGCAACGACTGCAAAAAAGAGATATTCACAAAAGTACAATTTGTAGACAAAACTCCTGTTAAAATAATCGAAAGCGGCTCATTAGAAGAATGGCCGGATGGTGTCATTCGTTATGAACAGGGCAATAGATAAAATAAGACTTTATCAAAGTGTATCAATTCACTCAGGCTGCACAAAGAGGAGCGAGCAAAGTGGGCTTTTCCGGATTGTCATTTAATCGAACTGAAAGATATTGACCATCGGATGAAATTTGCAATGCCACAAGTGCATTTTTGTGTTCCGAATTTTGCAGACGGAAATTCACCATAGTGATGACTTTGGAAAAATCAATCGCCTTTGCGGCATCCGCCACTACTCTTTTCACTGCGCTTTGAATGCCCGCCACAATGGCGTCGGCGTTCATCGAATAACTGGCGAATTGACGCACTATGCCGAAGATTGTTTGTACCAGTCCATATTCATGAGCCGAAAGAGTCATGTCACTGGCGATATTGGCTAGAAGTGACTGAGCCGAAAATACAGGCTTGGGAGCGGGAGCGGCTGCGGCGGCTTTGGTTTCTATTTTAATTTTGACATCAAGAACGGCTGTTGCAGAGGGAAAGCCCAGATCTGTGCAAATCTTTTCACCCTGACTTTCGCTGATATTAAGGGCGCTGAAAACATTGGTGGGAGCAAAAGTCACACTGCCTTGGGGTCTGGTTTTTTTGTCTGAATAACTGACTTTGTCATTGACGGAAGTATTAGCAAACTGGCTCATGATTTTAATCCTTTTAGTAAAATTAGGCGGCGAGAAGATCAGAGGCTGAGGCGAATCCGAAAGCGGTCATTGTCATGTCATCGACTTTGTGATCACGCTTGGACAGAGTGGTCAAATTTACTGAAACTGATTCGTAAGAGATGAATCTTGAAGCTGAATTGCCTTGTTCGTCTTCGTTTTCGTTGAATTTCTTTTCCATTTGATCGAATTTCATGGTCTTGTCCTCTTATTATCTGGCGGGTCGGGGGAATTGCCTTTCAATGCATTCAGTATGCCGAAAAGCCGAGCCCATTCCTATGAACGAACGCGCAAAGCTCAAACAGGTCCGCGCATGTCTTTTGCGCGATTCCGCAAATCCTGAAACAGCCAATATATGGCTCGTTTGCCCTTGCCGGGTCTTTTGTGAGAGAATTCAGCCTCATTATGGACGTGAAATTCCAGGAAATTGCCACAAACGGCGTCATATTGCACACAGCCCTGGCTGGACCTGAAAATGGTGAGCCTGTGGTCCTTTTGCACGGTTTTCCCGATTTCTGGATGGCCTGGCGCAAACAAATAGAGCCCCTGGCTAAAGCCGGGTTCAGGGTGATTGTGCCGGACCAGCGCGGCTATAACCTGAGCTCTAAACCCCTGGGGGCTCGCAATTACAAAGTCGAAATTCTGGCTAATGACATAATCGGCCTGGCTAAAGCTCTGGGTTACGACCGGTTCAATCTGGCCGGGCACGACTGGGGAGCTGCCGTTTCCTGGGCAGTGGCCTTAAATCATCCTCTCAATATAAAGAATCTTGCCATATTAAACGCCCCCCACCCGGCCGTTTTTCATGATTTTATTCGCAAAAATCCCGGTCAAATGATGCGCAGCTGGTATATGGCTTTTTTCCAGTTGCCTTTATTTCCTGAGTTATCCATAAGTAGGCAACTCAGTAAACTGGCAAACAAAGTTATACCGGATCTAAGTGAAGAAGAAAAAGATATGTACTACTCCGCCTGGAGACAAAAAGGTGCTCTTACAGGAATGGTTAACTGGTATCGTGCTTTACGCTATTACACACCGCAATTTGAGAATGCACCAAATGTAGTAGTGCCCACTTTGATTTTGTGGGGCGAAAAAGATAAGTATCTTCGCTACGAACTTGCTCAAAAGAGTTGCGACAAATGCGACATAGGCAAACTGGTGTTATTCGATAATGCCTCCCACTGGGTGATGGTGGATGAAGCGCAACGAGTGAATGAACTTATGATCGAGTTCTTCAGTTAGTGTAAGGTTGGCGGCGGCTCAAGACTCAACCATAAATCAATTGTACTTTGACCCGATTTAAGTAGCCTGATCATATCGGCGGCTCTGATATCAGGCGATGCTATCAAAAGATTGACCAGATTTCTGATAGTTTGTTCTTTGCCTTTATTCAGTTCAAATAAATTGAATATCGCAGTCGACTGACTGTGATTTACATAAATCCTCGATAACGCCGCTAATTGCTGGGTTGAAATCATATCTATAAGTTCATTGTGCTTAGTCAACAGGTTAAATGCCACCATTAGTTGAGTTTCGTCAACTCCGTTAAGCTGTCTCAGTCCGGCTAACTTGTGAGCCAGTTCAAATTTGGTTTGCGTATCAAGATCTAGAAATCTTCTGGCGACAGCATTATCTGTGCGATCAAGAAGCGGCCAGATTTCAGCCAGTTGGCGCAGTCTATCAAAGCGGACATTGTTTCTGTCCTGCAAATGTTCAAGCATGATTGCGCCGTACAATTCTCGGCTCATGCCCAGATTTTCACCCAGCCAGGCATGCATTTCCAGACCCGGGATTTTATCGCGTTCTTTGACGTCATCAAATATTTCATCCAGAAGTCTGACAACCTCGGTATGCTTGCCGGCACCAAATGTGGAGGCAAGTGTATGAGCGTCAAGAATTTCAGGATGTTGAGCAAGGAAACCTTCATCAGTCGGCAGTTGTTTTTTAGCCGTCGATGGACCGACAAGATTGGCTGCATGTCTTTGCGCGCTCCACAAAAGCGGATCGTCATTGGGCAATCCCAGCCTAGTGCGGTCATTTTCGTGTTTTATTTTTAATTGATCCAACCATGCAAGGAAAGAGACAAAACTGTCATTGTCTATTCTGTTGATAGATCTGGCCAGATGATTTCTCGGTCTCATAGCAGAAGAGCGCGAGCGAACTGGAGGAGGA
>CAZEQP010000311.1:0-4902 GCA_964514345.1 uncultured Candidatus Obscuribacterales bacterium | reverse complement strand
GACCTGCACGTTGAAGTAGAGGGCAAGTCTATTCTCAATGGCGTCAATCTGACTATAAACGCAGGCGAAGTGCATGCGCTGATGGGCAGAAACGGCTCAGGCAAATCCACTCTTTCTTATGCTCTGATGGGTCATCCCAAATACACAGTCAAACAGGGCAAAATAATATTCCGCGGTCAAGACATAACCAATATGTCGCCGGATGAAAGAGCCCGCCTCGGTCTGTCTCTGGCGTTCCAGTATCCGGTTGCCATTCCGGGCGTTTCGGTTTCAAATTTCTTGCGGGCGGCAGTCAAGGCCAAGCGTGGCAAAGACGTGCCTGTTAAAGAATTCAGAGCCGAGCTGAAAAAGGTTATGTCTGAATTAGGTGTGCCTAACGAATTTTTGTCCCGCTATATCAATGACGGATTTTCGGGCGGTGAAAAGAAACGTCTTGAAATAATGCAGCTTTCAATGCTTAAGCCCAGTCTGGCTGTTTTGGACGAAACCGACTCAGGGCTCGACATTGATGCGCTGAAAACAGTATCAGAAGGAATAAATCGTATGGTGACACCTGAATCCGAATGCGGAATATTGCTTATCACGCACTATCAGCGCATCCTGAATTATGTCAAACCGCATTTCGTGCATATTTTCGAAGACGGAAAAATCATAAAAACAGGTGGCAGCGACCTTTCCTTGAAGCTGGAAGAACAAGGCTATGACTGGATTACAAACCAGGCAGGTACTTTGGATCTGGCTTCAAAATCTTAAGCAGGAGGCAAAATGGTGACCGAATTTGCAACCAACGCAGTGCCTGAACAGAATTCAGCTGTAGACAAACTACAGGGAATGGGCAACGAATATAAGTACGGCTTCCACGACAAGGAAGATTATTTCTTCAAGTCAGGTCGTGGACTCACGCCTGAAATTGTTATGAAGATTTCGGAAATGAAAAATGAACCGGAATGGATGCTCAAATTCCGACTGAAAGCGCTTGAAACCTTTTATGCCAAGCCCATGCCGACATGGGGAAATACGGAGC
This sequence comes from uncultured Candidatus Obscuribacterales bacterium, assembly GCA_964514345.1. GTDB lineage: Bacteria > Cyanobacteriota > Vampirovibrionia > Obscuribacterales > Obscuribacteraceae > Aved-18. The sequence continues at coordinate 3,878 of CAZEQP010000311.1, read as the reverse complement.
TGCTCAATTCGATCGATTTCGAAAATATTCACTATTACATAAGACCCTCCGAAAAACAGGGCAAAAACTGGGATGAGGTGCCGGAAGGCATCAAAAATACTTTTGACCGTCTGGGCATTCCGGAAGCCGAACGCAAATTCCTTGCCGGTGTCACTGCCCAGTACGAGTCCGAAGTGGTTTATCACTCAATTCGCGAAGATCTGGAAAAGCTGGGTGTCATTTTCACCGATATGGACACCGGTTTGCGTGAATACGGCGATATAGTGAAAGAGCACTTTGCCACTATCATCCCGCCCGAAGACAATAAATTCGCCGCTCTCAACTCAGCAGTCTGGTCGGGTGGAAGCTTTGTTTATGTGCCCAAAGATGTGAAAGTGGAAATTCCGCTGCAGGCATATTTCCGCATCAACGCCGAAAATATGGGTCAGTTTGAAAGAACATTGATCATTGCCGAGCCGGGCAGTTTTGTTCACTATATTGAAGGTTGCACCGCGCCTGTTTATTCAACAGACTCGCTGCACTCGGCTGTGGTTGAACTTATTGCTTTGCCCGGTGCCCACATACGTTATACAACCATTCAAAACTGGTCCAAAAACGTTTTCAACCTGGTGACAAAACGTGCTTACGCTCATGAAGACGCCAGAGTGGAATGGGTGGACGGAAACCTGGGCTCCAAGCTGACCATGAAATATCCGGCAATTTTCTTGATGGGACCGCGTGCTCATGGTGAAGTGCTTTCTGTCGCTTTTTCCGGTCAGGATCAGCACCAGGATGCCGGCGCCAAAATAATCCACGCCGCCCCCGACACCACTTCTCAAGTATTGTCTAAATCAATTTCAAAAGCAGGCGGACGATCCTCTTATAGAGGATTGGTGAAAGTCTATCCGGGAGCCAAAAATTGCAAGACTTCGGTCAAATGCGATGCTTTGCTTATGGACGAAGCTTCACGCTCGGATACTTATCCGACCATGGAAATAGATGAAACGGATTGCTCGATTGAGCACGAAGCTACAGTTTCAAAAGTAGGTGAAGAACAGCTCTTTTATTTGATGAGCAGAGGTCTTACCCAAGATGAAGCCACCACAATGATTATCAACGGTTTCTTTGAACCATTCACCAAAGAATTGCCGCTTGAATATGCAGTTGAGCTGAACAGGCTTATTCAGCTGGAAATGGAAGGATCTGTAGGATAAAAATGTCAAAGTCTTTAATCTTGAATTCAATAACTAAAGAAGGAGTAGACATTTTGGCCACTCAGCAAGGAGAACCAGCCTGGTCTAAAGAACTGCGCACCAGAGCCTGGGAATCTTATTTGAAAAAACCTTTTCCCACAGAAAATGATCCCGGATGGAAAAAGACCAGACTTTCACTACTCGATTTTTCACGCTTGAGCGCCAAGTCTTTTTCTTCTGAAAAGGACCAGAAAGCGGAACCTCTCCTGGCAGACAATTTGCTTGATCATTTTGCCAAAGTTTCCGGTTTCGTTTTTTCACATCAGAGTGAAGAAAATTCATTTTGTCAGGTCAAACTTTCTGACGAAGCTAAAGCAAAAGGTGTGAAACTGGCTGCTGTTCCTCAAGCGACACAGGAAACTCCGGAGATTCTCAAACGCTTTGATAAAAACGCACCGGAAGCGGAAGCGGACAAATTCATATTAATGTCACGCGCCCTTTTCAATTGCGGCGGCGTTTTGAGCGTGCCGGATAATGTCGAAATTGAAGATCCTTTTGTTTTTGTCACTAATCTGGCTGCAAATTGTGTCGACGGCGCTTTGTTTCCGCGCATACTTATAAATGTGGGAAGAAATTCTCGCATTAAGGTTGTGAACCATTTCACTTCAGCCGGCTCAAAGCCTCAAAAAGAAATCGTGTTTTCAAACGCTCTCACTGAAATTCAAGCGGAAGACGGCGCTTACATATCTTATGTGGAAGTGCAGAATTATGCCGACAATGTATTTTCATTGAACAGACAATTCAATAATCTGTCTAAAGACGCAAGAATTTATTCACTTTGTGTGGGTCTGGGTGGAAAACAAATCGGGTTTGATGTTTATACACATTTGTCCAGCACCGGAGCATCGGCATCGGTTCTTGGTGTGGCCCTTGCTTCCAAAGAACAGTCTGTTCATTACAATACTGTTCAGGATCATCTGGCACCGCATACGACATCGAATATATATTTTCGTATTGCCTTAAAAAATCATGCCGTATCTTGTTATCACGGCAATATCAAAATAGCCAAAGAAGCGCAGCAAACCGACGCCTATCAGTCGAGCAAAAACCTGCTTCTAGGCGAAGATGCCAAAGCCGAAGCTGTTCCGAATCTGGAAATTCTGGCTAATGATGTGAAATGTTCTCATGGTGCAACGGTCGGTCCCGTGGATAAAGAACAAATCTTTTACCTTCAAAGCCGCGGTCTTGATAAGACAACTGCCGAAGAACTGATAATCATCGGATTCTTCAATACAGTGCTTGCCACCAATCCTATCGCCGGAGTGGATGCGTTTATTCAAGAGCTCGTTGCCAAAAAGGTTCAAGACCATAAATAGATAGAGCTTAAAATGTCGGAAACTCAGGCTTTTGAAAAGGTGGCGGATGCAGGCGATATACCTGAAGGCGAATCCCGCATGTTTCCTTTCGGCGATATTGAAGTGGCAATTTGTCGTACCGGCGATGAATATTTTGCCTTGGAAAATATGTGCTCACATGCCAGAAGCCCGCTTGAGCCCGGTCCACTTGTAAATGTGACTCAAATTCGCTGTCCCTTGCATGGCGCTCGTTTTGATGTAAAAAGCGGCAAAGCCCTTTGTTTACCTGCAGTCATGCCGGTTAAAACTTTTGTTCTGGAATTACGCGGTTCTGAAATATGGTTGGCAAAAAAATGAAAGACTGGACAAAAATAAAAAAAGATTTTCCGGTGCTTTACCGATCGATTGACGGAAAGCCGCTTGTTTATTTCGACAACGCCGCCACTTCGCAGAAACCGGTGCAAGTGATTAATGCACTCAAACATTATTACGAAAATTACAATGCCAATATTCACCGCGGCTTGCACACACTGAGTGAAGAAGCCACGCTTGCTTTCGAGGGTGTGCGCGAAAAAATCGCTCGATTCATAAATGCTCCAAGCGAGCGCGAAATTGTTTTTACCAGAAATGCCACTGAAGCCATCAACATAGTGGTTGACTGTTGGGGCGGCCAAAACATACAAGCCGGTGATGAAATTGTCATCACTGCAATGGAACACCATTCCAATTTTGTGCCCTGGCAAAAACTGGCCAATGAAAGGGGAGCCAAACTTGTATATATAGAAGTGGCTGCCGACGGCAATTTAGACTATGAAATGGCTGAGCGCCTGATCACAAACAAAACAAAAATGGTGGCAGTCACCCAGATGTCCAATGTTATGGGCACTGTGGTCGATTTGCAAAAACTGGGACAATTGGCTCGTTTGAACGGAGCCAAATTCCTGGTTGACGGCGCTCAAGGTGTGCCGCACCTGCCTACTTCAGTGACTGAAATCGGCTGTGACTTTCTTGTGTTCTCACTGCACAAAATGCTCGGACCCACTGGAGTCGGAGTGCTCTGGGGCAAAGAAGAACTGCTTGATGCCATGCCGCCTCTTTTATATGGCGGAGACATGATAAGTTCGGTTACTCGTGAAAAAACGCTGTTGAACGAGCTACCCTGGAAGTTTGAAGCCGGTACTCCCAATATCGCCGATGTAATAGCAAGTGGTGCCGCCATAGATTATTTAAGCGACCTGGGAATGCAGGCGGTGCGGCAGCATGAGCTTGAACTGACAAAATATGCCATGGACGCTCTTTTGAAATTGCCCAAGATCAAAATCTACGGACCCCAGAAAGCCGAGTTGAAAGG
>CAZEQP010000310.1:0-4922 GCA_964514345.1 uncultured Candidatus Obscuribacterales bacterium | reverse complement strand
CACGCCCATACAACAGCGCTCCCATGAACTTGAACCGCCACCGCCTATAGCAAGCTCGCTTTCAAGCAGCAATTCGGCCATATTTTCATGTGCAATGAGCAGCTCAGCCGGTTTTTTTAGCGACCGGGAGAGATCTTGCACTTCTTTTTCGTGTTCAGAATTTTTTCCCAGCACTACTTTAGTATCAAATTCTTTTTGCACCTTTTGCAGAGCTTTCAGCGCCTGGCAGGTGATATTATCCGGATCTGACAGGCCGAAACTTACTACAATCTGTTTTACTTGCCGAGCCTGTGATTTTGATTTGCCTCGACGGGCAAGACTTTTAGGTCTGTGGCGGGAAAATTCCTCACGCAAAGGAGCGTAACGCACACCGGTCAAAACTGAAGTGTTGCCGGTAAGCACTTCTTTGTACTCTTGCGGACTACGCATGAAAGTAGGATCTATCAAAATGTCGGCGCTGTGTTTGCGCGTGGGCATATCATCAATCACGGCTATTTTACGGCAGAATCCGGACAGATCCTTTTGATAGTCTGCCTGCAGGAGATAACTGTCTACAAAAGCAAGATCCGGACTGAAGCCTCCGGGCAGCTTGTTTTTTACAGCCTGGCTGTTTTGCCATTCTTTTGAGTCCAGTTCTATTTTAGTCAGCTTGTTTTCAGCCGCATACGGTACCAGATCAAAACTGCCCTGAGAAGCTAGAAAAACACAGTCATGACCGCGTTTGGCAAATTCATTGGCAATCACAAGAGAACGCATTACATGACCGCCGCCCTGTTCTTTTGATGCGTCCGCTCGAAAAAGAATTTTCATTTCTCTCATACTTTACCCGCTTGCTTCAATTTGTATTTGAACTCGGCCGCTTCCCAGTCTGAAAACGTGTCTATATCTTGGGTCTCACTTTCAGGTATTTCAACGGCGCAGGCATCTTTGAAAAAGTCTTTCATAATGCTTTCGATTTCGCTCAAGCGCAACCAGTAAAATTGTCCGGCGTCATGATAGGCCGACTCCAGATCTTGAGAGCGTGAATCATAATATTGCGGCCAGATCATTTCCAGTCGGTTATTTTTTATTCTCAAGGAGCGCTGCACCGGATAAGCAAAGCGCGAAACGGAAACAACACAAGGACAGCCGCTTTCATTCAATATTTCAAAGCCTTGTTGTAATCGCTTAGGCGTTAAAAAAGGGGCGGTGGCAAGAATGATGCAGGCATATTCAAAATGGCGATTTTGATCAGCGTATTTGTTAATCACTTCTTCAAGTACATGTTCAAGACCGGCGCTGTCGTTAGAGGTATGCTCGCTTCTTAAAAAGGGCACCGCCGCTTTGTAATTTTTTGCCACTGAAGCTATTTCATCACTGTCTGTGGATACCATTACATCGGAGAATAGTTTGCTTTCTAAAGCAGTTTCAATCGAATAGGCAATAATGGGCTTGCCTAAAAAATTCTTGATGTTTTTACCCGGAATTCTTTTGCTGCCTCCGCGGGCCGGAATAATAGCCAGATTCATCAGACAACGAGCTCTCTTAAGACTGCAAAAGCTTCCACCATTTCAATTCCGTTGGCCGCTCCCCGCGCGCGTGCCAGAGCTTCTACGGCCTCGACCGAGCGGGCATGGGGATAGGGGCGCATTTCTCTTTCATATCTGGAAAGAGCCAGCAATTTTTTGTCGAAAAAGTCGGTAACATTGACAAACCGATTAGGGATAAAAGGGAACTGTTGCTGGGGTGAAAACCACTCTGTGCTTGATACAGTTTCAAAAGTGTAAATGGCTTGCACACTCGTGCCCGGCATGGGGCGAGTGGCGGTGAGTACGGCGCGATGCACTACCTGGTGGTCGATATTTAAATCTGAGCCGTGATGAGTGTAAACAATATTGGGCAGAACTTCTTTTATGACCGCCTCTATTTTGTGCACCACATCCAGTAGCGGGATGGAGTCAAGTTTGTTGTCCGGTAATTCAAGGAAACGAGGTTCGCGTGTCCCCAGCACTTTAGCCGCCGCCAGGGCACAGGCGCGCAATTCATTCACTTCCACCACCGCTCGGCTGGAGCGAGACTTGCTGGACGAATATCTTGAAGTGGCGCCTTCAGCCACTATGATGACATGCACATCGTCGCCTGCGGCTGAATGTTTGGCCATTGTGGCACCGGCGCCTAAAATCTCGTCATCCGGGTGAGCGGCTATGATCAAGACTTGATTTTGTTTAGACTTTGCTGGCACCATGAGTTTCCTTTATTTGTGTTGTGGAAAGAATTTTTTTACTTTCCGGACCGCAGTTAAAAAGCAAATCTATAATCGACATGTAAGCTTCAAATGGCTCAAAGCGTTGTTTATACTCAGGATGAGTATAATCGTGATAAATGATTTTCATTCCCTGAGCGCTGAAATCTTCTTCTTTTAGATAGTCACGCCCGAAAGGACCGGATATATAAGTGGTGCAGTCGACTTGTTTGCACAAATCGAGAATCAACTCGTCTTTACTGAAAGATGAATCCATGTCTGAGCTGAACATTACAGGTGTTTTGATATCGAGAGTTTTGAGCAAATAAAACATCATTTCTTTGCATAACTCGCTAAGCAGGTCCCAGTCTTTTGAGTAATATGCTTCAAAAAATTCTTTGTGTTCGCTGAAAAAGGGCGCTCTGGCGTAATTGTTATGGATAGTTTGAAAATGGTCTTTGCGCCAGTTTTCTTCATTTTGAATTTCAATCGTGTTGATGGGCAGATCAAATTGACGGCCTTTGGTTTTTACAGGCACAGTCAGCCATTTCCATCCATTGGGGGTGCGGATTTTGTTGCGGGCGGTGAAACTGCGTTTCTCCAATTGCACATGATCAAGCACAATGTGCAGATCGCTCAGAGCAATTCGCTCAATATAACCGAGCCAGGGCAAATAGGCTGGTTGGCTGATTGAGACTAGTTTAGGGCTTTTCATCAGGAAGGCTCGCGAAAAAGCTGGACGGTAAAATCGTGATTCATATAATCGTGGCGCAAAATACAGCGAGGAGTAACACTGCGGCAAAAATCAAGCACTTTAGCCGGGTCGGCATAAAATTCGTTTGGCTCTTTTTCACCGGCCCAGCTGCTCAATGAGTTGAAAGCCACTCCCCGCCTGCACATTGAAAATAAACGAGTGATTTCATTTTGCATACGGGTTTCGTCACAAGCGAGAAAAAATATTCCAGAGGCTATCACTATGTCGTATTTGTCATTTTCTTTTTGAGCCAGCTCCGCTGCTTCAAAAGATGAAGCAATTTCAGGATGATAGTCTTTTGCTTGCTGGATCATGGCTTCGATGGCGTCGATGCCATAATATTTGAATTTGAGATTTTGCTCCCTGATGTAAGTGTACAGGTGTCCAAGTCCGCAGCCGACATCGAGCAAAGTAGATTCTTCAGGTTCTTGCACAAAAGGGTCGAGCAAAATTTTAAACCGCAGTTTTTGCGCTGCCTTTGACCCCCAGTTTACAGATTGGAAGCTGTTTCCGTGTTTGCTCAAAAGAGGACCGAAATGTTCGGTAAGTTTCGTTTTTATGGTGTCCAGTTTATTAGAATCTTTAGTCATCAGAGTTTGCTTGCAATTATTCTCCATTCGGCATGCACAGAATTGGCCGCGTCGGTAACATCGGTGATTTCCACTTTCTGGATGTTTTCCACTTTAAAGCCTTTTCCCAAAGCCTCAACTGCCTGACGTTTGCCGTAAAAACAAATCTGTCCGACACCGACCATGGTGCCGGCTTTAATATTGTGAGCAGCACCTTCTTCGTCAATTTCGCCCGCGGCGAAACTGGAATGATTTTCGCTGTATGGATTGAAAAAGAACTTGCCGCCTGGCTTCAGCACTCTCAAAACTTCGGCGATGGCTTTTTTGCCGGCTGAAAATCCACAGCAAGTGATGGAGCCGCGGTCTATCACCAGATCAAAAAAATTGTCCTCATAAGGCAGTTTGGTGAAATCACCCACTTTGAAATCGGCTGAAAGTCCTTCTTTTTTGAAAAAATCCAAGGCAAAATCAATTGCCGACCGGCTTCCGTCTATGCCGTAAGCCTGAAAGCCTTCTCTTGCCACGAACCAGAGATTGTTTCCGGTGCCGCTTCCCACTTCAAGCACACGCACTTGTGAACGTTCCACATTTCTGGGGGCGTTGCGAAAAACAAAAGTAACCACGCTGTCATAAGGATATTTGACTGTATGTCCCTGGGAATATTTTTCTTCCCAGGCCGGATCTAAGCTGACAATAGAGGCGTTAGGGCTCATTTCAGAAACCTCAAGATATTAACTGGAGAATTTTATATCTAAAAGAGGGAACTTAAATTACTCTCACTTAAGGTCTCTAATATCGCTTAACTTAAGTGTTTCGAAGGGATCTACATTGCGTGACAGCGCTTTACCCAGAATCGACTCTAGCGAAGATGGCGGCAGACCGGTTGCCGGACGTCTGAAAACGATGTCTTCCTCCTGCAGTATATGACCCTCGCTCAAGGCCCGGGCGCTGGCGCAAGAAAGTCTGTATTGTTCTCTTCCTAATAGTTCGCTTTCGGCCGGACCTAATTCTCCGGTGCCCAAAAGAATTTCCATCTCTCGAACTGACTTCACCAGTGCAGTCATTTCTGCTTGATTGGATGAAAATCGGTGATCCGGACCAGGCAGATTTTTATCCAGGGTAAAATGCTTTTCCACCCAACAGGCACCCAACGCCACAGCGCCAACCGCAGCAGTAAAGCCTTCTGAATGATCAGAAAAGCCGGAAAGACAGTCAAATTCGGTAGAGATGCGTATCATTTTGCGCAAATTGACATGTTCCGGTTTGGTCGGATAAGAGGATGTGCAGTGTAAAACAATCAGTTTTTCATTGCCGGTCTGACGAATTGATTTTACTGCTTCGGCGATTTCGTCCTCGCTGGCCATGCCTGTTGCAATAA
>CAZEQP010000309.1:0-4940 GCA_964514345.1 uncultured Candidatus Obscuribacterales bacterium | reverse complement strand
GCTGAATTTGTGCTTTCTGGAGGAAATGAAAATGTGATTTTGTGTGAGCGCGGTATTCGCACATTTGAAACCAAAACAAGAAACACTCTCGATTTGAGCGCGGTTCCATTGCTCAAGTCTATGACCAAACTGCCTGTGATCGTGGACCCAAGCCATGCTACAGGTTTGCGCAATCTGGTGCGACCGATGTCGCGTGCTGCCATTGCCTGCGGTGCAGATGGTCTTATGCTTGAAGTGCACAACAACCCTAGTAAGTCGATAAGCGACTCGGAGCAGGCTATATCTGTTGAAGATATGGCGGCGATAAGCGCGGATCTTGACGCGATTTATGGCGCCCTGCATCCCAAAACAAAATTTGTCGATTCTATTGATGCTATCGAAATGGAAGGTCAACTGGTTTTGTCCGGGGCAGCCGTTTCTTAAGAGCGCCTGGGGCCTCTGTCATTTATGGCCGCCATTCTTTCGTCTAATAGAATATTTGTAATATTTTTGAATTTGTTCAAAATGGTGCTGTAAGGCATTCCTACGACAATGTCCTCAGGTGCTTCTCCCAGAACTGCCGAAACAAGACGTTTTGGATGTTTCATTCCAGGCAAAAGCACAGGTTTGCCGTCAGCCAGCTCGGGTGACAAAATCACACAGCCTGTTATGTTTTCAATCTGGTTCGAAAATCTGAAAAGTCCTGCTCCGTCGGCTCCCAGTCCCATATTTAATCTGTCTAGATCTATAAATTCGGGTGTGCGGGCGGCGTGTTCGAGTGCCGACTGCAAAGATTGTCCGGGTCTTTGTTTTGGCATGAAGCAGGCGTCAATCCTGAAAAAGGGACGACCTGAATCAAGAATCAGGATAGCCGAGCTTTGAGGCGGCAGTTCGCCCTTTGTATATTTGTCCAGCAAAGCAGAAATAGCCGGATTTGTGGCAAACAGCTCCAGTCGTTTTTCTTGTTTGGCGTCAATGCACGAAATACTTGCTTCCAAGAAAGCTTTAGTCAGATCAAGCTCTTCTTCTTCAAGTAAAGGGAGTGTTCCGCGTTTTTCAATTAAATGCTGGTCCAGGCTGCCGTTTATGAAAGCGCGGTCGGAGCCTGCTTCTATAACTTTGAGATTTTCTCTGATTTGCTTCAATATATCTCTGATGATGGCAGCGCGTCTGGCTATGTCTTTGTCCACTTTGGCATAACGGGATGCTGTGTTGGCAAATATGAGCAGTGTTTTCAGACAACGTGTGTATTGAGGCTTCTGGGCGTCCAGTTTCACCTGGGCCTCGGCGATGACTCCTTTGAGAGTGTCGAAACCTTCAATATCGGTTGGACTCATTGAAGGTCCCAGAGATTGCAGATTTTCCAATTGCAGACGTGCTTTTTTTATTTCCATAGAAAGCCAGTAGGGACTTATTGCCTCTTTGGCCGCCTGATAGGCTTGCTCGGTCATGTCCAGGTGGGCTCGAACTTCAGCTTCTGAAATCTTGCTGAAGTCCATCTGGTTGGACTGCATGACTGATTGCATATATGTGGATGTTGTGCTGGTTTGGATTTGATTCATGCCGTTGAGTTTCCAAGAGATAGCTGGTCCAACTAATGTAAGTTAGACGGCGCTAATCTGTTAATGGGAAAAATACGTAGTCGAAGATTAAATATCTTCGTAATTTTCCCATCCAACTAATTTCTTGACACTGGCCTTAAGAAAGCGGGATCATGAACTCATGATCGAATTAGTCCCTATAGTAGTTATCTTTCTCTTTTTGTTTATGACGGCGCTGATGTACACCCGCCGTATTTCAGCCCTTCTGGCTCTGCCTGTCATGGCCATACTTATTGCAGTAGCCGGAGGCATACCCCAGAGTGAAATTCTGGGCGATGTTATTACCAAGGGCTCGTTAAAATTGCACGCCGCCTATACCACCACTATATTTGGTGCAGTGCTGGCAGAGCTTATGAATCGCTACGGTATTGCTAAAGCACTGGTCCGCTGGGTGGCTGAGTTTTCGGGAGACAATCCTTATGTGCTGGGCTTTGTTCTCACTATGGTGACGGCGCTATTGTTCTCGACCCTGGGCGGACTGGGGGCAGTAATTATGGTGGGCTCGATTGTTTTGCCGGTCATGCTTTCGATTGGCATATCTTCTGCAACTGCAGGCGGGCTCTTTCTTTTCGGCATAAGTCTGGGCGGGATGTTCAATCTGGCTAACTGGCAGTTATATAAAGATGTGCTCTCAGTTGCGCAGGAAGAATTAATCAAATTTGTTGTGCCATTTTCTTTTTTAATTGGCATGGCTGTGCTGATTTTTCTCTTTGTGGAATTGAAAAAATCTCGTAATTTGATATATCTGGCAAGCGGCGCTTTGCTTTCCGGTTTTGCCCTGTATTATTTGCACCAGAATTTTCACCCGGTAGCTGCCGCCTCAAGCGGACAAACAACAGAGCTTGCCGTTTCTTTTGATCGCGTATGTATTGTGATTGCAGTGCTTTCACTTTATGCAGTCAAACGTCATTTCTGGGGCGGGCAGATATTGCCGCCTCTGGCCATGCTTACACCGCTTGTTCCGCTTATTCTTGTTCTGGCTTGCAAATGGGAAATCATTCCTGCATTTCTTGCCGCCATTACATTTGGAGTTCTTGTCACCTGGCGCAAAGACTCAATCAATCAATTGACCCGAGCCATAATCGACGGCACTCAAACAGTGATTCCAGCTATAGTTCTGATGATTGGTATCGGGATGCTCATATCTTCTGTCAGCCATCCTAAAATAGCGGGAGCCATCGCACCTATGGTGGCGCAAATAATACCAACCACTCCAGTCATGTATGTAGTGGGGTTTACACTAATGACACCGCTTGCCCTTTATCGAGGACCATTGAGTCTCTGGGGAATGGGCTCGGGTCTTTTGAAAGTGATCCAGAATTCCACTCAATTGTCCGGGCAAGCGATTATGGGCATGCTCATGTCGGTGGGACAGGTCCAGGGAATTTGCGATCCTACAAATACGCATAACATTTGGATTGCCACATATCTTGGCACAGATACGCATGCTCTTTTGAAGAAGACCATGCCTTATGCCTGGCTTTGCGCCATTGCCGGTTTGATTCTTTCTTGTTATTTCGGGTTTGTTAAATCATGAAAAATTATAGAATAGGAATAGATGTCGGCGGAACATTCACTCATGCTGTTGCCATAGATTCAAATTCAGGCACACTTGTCGGACGGGTGAAAGTTCCCACCACTCATAGTGCAAAAGAAGGTGTGGCGCTGGGCATTATTCAGTCTTTGCAAAAACTTCTGGATGAAGCCGGATTGTCTCCTGACCAAATAGGTTTCATCGCTCACAGTACCACCCAGGCCACAAACGCTTTGCTTGAAGGTGATGTGGTGCCTGTTGGAATAATCGGGCTGGGCTCCGGTGCCAATGCAGTTTTTGTAAAAATGTCGACCAATCTGGGAAAGATTGAACTTGCCGCCGACAAATTTCTGGTCACACATTCTGTTTTTCTAGACACGTCGACTGAAATAACAAGAGAAAAAATTGTGGACGCGGTGGAAAGTCTTAAAGCAAAAGGGGCTGTGGCTATTGTTGTGAGCGAAGCCTTTTCGGTGGATGATCCTGCTCTTGAGAAAAAAGCCATAGAATTTGTGCGTTCATTGAATGTTCCGGCCACAGCCGGACATGAAGTGAGCCAGCTTTATGGATTGAAAGTAAGAACACGCACAGCCGCCATCAATGCCGCCATGCTGCCTAAAATGATGGAAAGCGCCGAGATGAGCGAGCGGGGGGTGCGCGAAGCGGGCATCAAGGCGCCTGTAATGATCATGCGTTCCGACGGCGGTGTCATGGATATCGACACCATGCGCAAACGACCTATATTGACTTTGCTTTCAGGACCGGCGGCTGGTGTCGCCGCCGCCACCATGTTTTTGCGTATAGTGGACGGTGTTTTTCTGGAAGTGGGCGGCACAAGCACTGATATTTCGGCGGTTTCAAACGGTACGGCCAAAATTCGCGGTGCCGAAATCGGCGGGCACCAGATTTATATGCGCACTCTCGATGTCAGGACAGTTGGTATTGCCGGCGGTTCGCTTCCCAGGGTGAGAAACGGACAGATTCACGATGTGGGACCACGCAGTGCGCATATAGCCGGATTGAAATATGCTTCCTTTTCACCGGATCTTTCTGCGGATTCTAATCAGTTGAGCGTAAAACTAATCAAACCGCTGGAAGGAGATCCCGACGATTATTTGAGTCTGGATGCAAAAGACAGCGAAATCAATTATTGTCTCACCCCGACTTGTGCCTCCAATCTGATGAGGCTTGTTCCTGAAAACGACTGCGCCCACGGATTGAGACCTTCAATTGAAACCGGGTTCAAAGTAGTGGGCTCCAACCTGCAAAAAGATCCAATCGAGGTGGCGGAGCAAATACTGGATATTTCGGTACGCAAGTGCATTCCTGTTGTGAAAGCATTGATCAAAGATCACAAACTGGATCCTGAACTGGTCACATTAGTTGGTGGCGGCGGCGGTGCGGCTGCCATTGTGCCTCATCTGGCTAAAACGATGGGATTGAATTTCCGTCTGGCTGAAAATGCCGATGTCATCTCGGCAATCGGTGTGGCGCTTGCTCTTATTCGTGAAACGGTCGAGCGCCAGGTGGTGAATCCGACCAATGAGGATGTTTTGCGCATTCGTCACGACGCCATAGATTCGGTGGCGCAAATGGGCGCCGATCCTGATTCGATTGAAGTGCAGGTCGAGATCGATCCCCGCACCAGTATTGTGCGAGCCATCGCCTGTGGTTCCAACAAAGCTGTGGTGGACGACGGCTCGCTCAAACATGATTTGCAGGATGAAGACAAAGTGCGCCAGGTGGCTCTCACCTTGCGTGTACCGGAGCCTGAAATAAAGCTTCAATTCGACGGCAGCAATTTCAGCATTTACGGGGCCAGGCGA
>CAZEQP010000308.1:0-4946 GCA_964514345.1 uncultured Candidatus Obscuribacterales bacterium | reverse complement strand
TATTGCAGTTGGACATGCAAGACACTGATGAGCCTGAAGAGAACACGCAATATTACAAACAAATTGAAGCCGACGAAGCACTTATAAATACTGCTCGCATCGAAGCCGGCATAGGAAAATTTGGTGTCGACTTTGACAGCGACAATTTAATTTTTGAAACAGGTCTGGATGAATCCAGTGTCAGTTATACAAAAGGATGCTTTCAAGGTCAGGAAGTCCTGGCCAGGGTCAAAGCGCAGGGCGCACCAACAAGAGCTCTTGCCGGTCTTAAAATAGAGGGAAAAATTTCTGAGTTAAAAGACAAATCAATTTTAAAAGATGGAGATTCGGTAGGAACTATTACTTCTATCACCCATTCCAAACTATCAGGCGGTATTATCGCTTTAGCCAGTATGAAACGTGACTGGCGAGCACCGGGAAAAAAATTCAAAGCTAAAATTGATGGTAATGAAGTTACGGTGACTATAACTTCTTTTCCTTTTGTGCCTATTACAACGCCAAAAGAATTTTCGGCTCGGATGCTCGAGCAAGGAATGAGTCTGTTTACGGCTGAGCCTTTATCGGTTGAGGCTAAAGATTCAAAAGCAGTTTTTTTCTTGCGCATAGCTCTTTTGTACAATCCATCCTCTCTGGATGCTTATGAAGCCTTAGGTGTCGTTTTGAACAAGAAGGGTGAACTGGACGAAGCGATTCAGATAATGGAAGAAATGGCCAGGCTCAATCCGGATTCAATTATGGCTCATGCCAATTTGTCTGCCTTTTATGTGGAAAAAGGTTGGATTGAAAAAGCGGAAGAAGAAAAAGCTATTTCGATGAGTCTGCGTATGAAAGAAATCATGGCTGAGTCAAAACAAAAAGAAGAAGCCGAAAAGAAAAAAGAAGAAGACCAGGTGGAAACTACAAAGCGTCTTTCTATGTTCAAACAAGTCCTGGACATTGACGCCGATGACTTGTTGGCAAATTACGGCACAGGCTCTTGCCTGGTTGAATTAGGCAAGTTTGAAGACAGTCTTGCCTACTTAAATAAGGCAATTGAGGTGCAAAACAACTACACCAACGCCTATTTGTTTCTTGGCAAAGCCTATCTGGGGTTGAACGAAACAGAAAAAGCCAGCCAGACTCTTGTCAAAGGTATAGATGTGGCGGCCAGGCGCGGGGACGGCGAACCCTTGAAAGCCATGCAGATAATGCTGAACGGTCTTTCGGCAAAACAATCCCCTTAACAATTTATTCTGGATTTGCCAGATGATTAAGGAAAAATATGATTTTGGCATATCGGTCCTTTCCTTGAATAAAGTGGATTATGTATGCCCGTGTAATTTGAACGCAGGGAGATGGTTTAAAAATGGGAAAATCGGTAGGAATTGACCTTGGTACGACAAACTCGGTTGTGGCCGTTATGGAAGGCGGACAACCGGTCGTTATTGCTAATACGGAGGGCGGGCGCACTACACCATCTGTAGTGGCATTCTCCAAAACCGGCGAAAGATTGGTCGGTCAACTGGCTCGCCGCCAGGCCGTGGTCAACCCGCAAAACACTGTTTACTCAATCAAACGATTTGTCGGACGCAGATTCGATGAAGTCTCCGATGAGATGGGTAAAGTCTCTTATCGTGTAGTAGCAAGCCCTGAAGGCGGCTGCAAAGTTTCTATCGGCGATAAGAATTACTCACCTGAAGAAATTTCAGCCATGGTCTTGCGCAAACTGAAAGAAGACGCAGAAAAATATCTGGGTGAAAAGGTGACAAGCGCTGTCATCACGGTTCCGGCTTATTTCAACGACTCGCAAAGACAGGCCACAAAAAACTCAGGGTCTATCGCCGGACTCGAAGTCTTGCGTATCATCAACGAGCCTACGGCAGCTGCTCTTGCTTACGGGCTGGAAAAGAAAGCTGAAGAAACTATACTTGTATTCGACCTTGGCGGCGGTACTTTTGACGTTTCCATTCTGGAAGTGGGCGAAGGAGTTTTTGAAGTCAAATCAACATCAGGCGACACACACCTGGGCGGAGACGACTTCGATTATTGCATCGTTCAGTGGATAGCAGACGAGTTTCAGAAATCTGAAGGTATCGATCTTAGAAAAGATCCGCAAGCATTGCAGCGTCTGACTGAAGCTGCAGAAAAAGCAAAAATTGAATTGTCTTCAGTTACTGAAACCACAATTTCATTGCCGTTCGTTACAGCCAATGAAACCGGTCCAAAACATTTGGACATGCGTCTTACTCGCGCCAGATTTGATGAATTGACACGTGCACTGGTTGAGCGTTGCCGCCCTCCAGTTGAAGCTGCATTGTTCGACGCCAAGCTTACATATAAGGATATCGACGAAGTAGTTCTGGTCGGTGGTTCCACCAGAATTCCTGCAGTGCAGAATCTGGTGAAAAGTCTGACCGGTGGAAAAGAACCCAACCAGGGTGTCAACCCTGACGAAGTTGTGGCAATCGGAGCCGCTATTCAAGCCGGTGTGCTGGCCGGTGAAGTGAGAGAAGTCGTACTTCTTGACGTTACACCTTTGTCTTTAGGTATCGAAACCATGGGCGGTGTGTTCACCAAACTGGTCGAACGCAACACAACGATTCCCTGTCACAAGTCGGAAACATTCTCGACTGCAGAAGACAATCAGCCCGGAGTGGACGTTTATGTCTTTCAGGGCGAGCGTCCGATGGCAAAAGACAACAAAATGCTTGGCAATTTCCGTCTTGACGGTATCGCAGCTGCTCCGCGCGGAATGCCGCGAATTGAAGTGTCTTTCGATATCGACGCCAGCGGTATTTTGTCAGTCAGCGCCAAAGATCAAAACACCGGCAAAGAACAAAAAATCACAATTACAGCTTCCACCAACCTTTCCAAAGACGACGTCAGCCGTCTTGTGCGTGAAGCTGAATCACACGCAGCCGAAGACAGATCAAGACGCGACAAAGCGGATCTCAGAAACGAAGCCGATTCGCTCAGTTATGCCATCGAGCACCAGCTCAAAGAGATGGGAGCGGCTGCTACTGAAGGCAACAAGGAGAAGGCAGAAAAACTCATTGCCGACCTCAGACAAAAAGTGGAAACCGACGGAAATGTTGATGATATCAAAGCAATCATGAACGAATTGCGCGGCTTACAAGTAGTTCTTTATCAGGATGCCAGTGCCAGGCAGGCGGCTGCCGGCGGGCAGACCGGAGCCAACGGCAGCAATGGCGGTGGACAATCAGAGGGCGATGGTGCAAAATCTGGTTCAGGTACAGGAAGCGACGACATTATCGACGCCGAAATTACCCAGTAGCCAAAAGACCCGCATGCATTTCGTTATTCTACTGACTCTACTTTTCCAGAGCTGGATCTGTGTTGCCAGTGCGCCTGCCCGTGCTGAATCAAAATTCTGGTCCGGCTCGGGCAGCATGGAATTAAAAACCATGATGCATGAAGAGGTTACACGAGAATACTATTATTATCGCCCCTCAGGTGTGTCTCCTTCAGACAAACTGCCTCTGGTTCTCGCTTTTCACGGCGGATCGGCGACAGCAAAAGGATTCGACAAATCTTGCGGCGGTATCACAAAAGTAGCCGACGCCAACAAGTTTTCAGTGGTGCTTCCGCAAGGCATAGACAAGCACTGGAACGACAGCCGACCTGACATGGTCAAAAAAAATTATGATGATGTTGGGCTGGTAAAAAAGATCATCGAGTCTTTGCAAACGCAAGGTCTGGTGGATCCAAAACGTGTATATGCCATCGGCATGTCTAACGGCGGTTTTTTCAGCCAGTATCTGGCAATCAAATTGCCTGACAAAATTGCTGCTGTTGCTGCTGTTGTAGCTTCAGTTCCCCAGTCTTTTCTGAATCTTGTTATCACTCGACCGTTGCCTGTAATGATGATTCTAGGCTCGGCAGATACACTGGTGCCGTTTAAGGGCGGAGAAATAGGCGGCAAATTATTTCCACACAAAAGAGGGAAAGTTTTGCCTGCAGGCGAGGCAGTCGAGTTCTGGCTTGAGAAAAACAAAAACAACGCAAAACCGGTTGCCACCGAACTTCCCGACAAAGACAAAGATGACGGCTGCAGGGTGCAGATGAACACTTATGGTGATAGTGACGATCCAAATCAATTTGTTTATGTTGAAATAAAAGGTGGCGGGCATACTTATCCGCAAGGTTTGCAGTGGTTCTATAAAAAATTCATCGGACCGGTTTGCAATGATATCAACGCAAATCAATTAGCCTGGGAATTTTTCAGCAAACATAAATTGAAGTAAGACCAAACAGGAGGTCAATTATGGCAATCGAAACTGCAACTTTTGCTGCCGGTTGTTTCTGGGGAGTAGAAGCGGCTTTCAGAGAACTGCCGGGTGTTGTCGACGCTAAAGTGGGATACATCGGCGGGAGCAAAGAAAATCCTACATACCAAGAAGTTTGCACTGGTGCTACAGGTCATGCCGAAGCCTGCCAGGTAAAATTTGATACTGAAATTTTAAGTTTTGATCAGCTTCTTGACGCCTTCTGGAACATGCATGACTACACTCAGTTGAACAGGCAAGGTCCTGATGTCGGCACACAATACAGGTCTGCTGTGTTTTTTCATGATGCTGAGCAAGAAGCTAAAACTAAAGCATCAATGAAAGAATTGTTTGATTCGGGAAAAACGCGCGGTCCTATCTGCACGCAAGTGGTTCCGGCGCAGACTTTCTGGCCGGCTGAGGAATATCATCAAAATTACTGTGCTAAGACCGGGCGCGGCTATTGTCATATGTGAAATTTAGCCCGAGAGTAGGAGGTTTCTTTTTTCAACCTTCTACGATTGTTGGCGCTATTGGCCTATTTCTAACAAAGTCATTTTGAAAGGTAGTCAGGACAAGCCTTTTCAGACTCGAAAAATTTTGCATTCTAAGGAGCTACGATAAAGGTCAGGACACAAGGTCTGTGATCTTGCGCATTACTTCCACCAGGTTTTCTTCTTC
>CAZEQP010000307.1:0-4949 GCA_964514345.1 uncultured Candidatus Obscuribacterales bacterium | reverse complement strand
TTCCAGCTGCGCGTTGTTTTGTGTAGAAGTTGCCGCAAGTAGTGCTGAATCTATATTTCCACATTCTGGACAAATCTTTTTTTTTGCCGTCACCCTCGAAAAATTCAAAACGATGTTTGCATTTTGCACACTCGTAAATTTTGAAATCTGCAAGACTGACTTTTCGTCTATTTTCGATTGCCATAACCATCACCTCATTAAGCCGGGCTATTTCTTGCATTTAGCACTGTTTGCCTGTTCTCATGCTAAATAAAATCGGGGTTTGCATGAGGTTCACCATAAAATATGTACATTAAATCGACGGCTGTTACTGGGACCATGACGTTATTCGTTGTTGCAACACATTTTTGCCATCAGGCTCTGGCGCAAGGCACTACTCTTTCAGGCAGCGTGGACAGATCGCATGTTTCTAAAACAGTGGTCAAATCAAAGAAAAAGCCGAAGGTTATTTACAAAACAGTCTATGTGGAAAAGCAAGACAAACGCACTTATTTCCAGCGTCACCCCAAAGTTAAAGCGGCCACAATCGGTGCCGGTGTCGGAGCCGGAGCTGGCGCGGTAACAGGTCTGGTCACACGCAGAGGCGTAGTTCGGGGAGCGGCAATTGGAGCCGGAACCGGAGCCGGTGTGGGACTGGTTCGTTCCAGTCACACAATGAAAAGACATCAAATAGTGAAAAATACGGCTACAGGAGCGCTGGTGGGACTGGGACTGGGCGCGGCCGGCTCCAGAAGAGGCTCCACAGTAGTCAAAACCACTGCCGCCGGTACCGCCGCAGGACTGGGATACGGACTTTTGAAACATCTCAAATAGCATCTGAAACGACTCTTCGTGCTATCCAGATTTTGGAAGAATTTTTATTACGAGGGGAGAATGCGTTATGACTATCTTACATTTCTTACTTTACTGTCTGGTGGCAGCCATTTGTGCCAAGATAGCCGACTACTTCGCTCCAGGAAGCATGCCCGGCGGTCTTTTGACAGCAGTCATTTTCGGGATTATCGGCGCCTGGTTGGGCGGAATGATGATGGGTTCAATGGGACCTGACCTGGCGGGCGTGTCATTATTGCCGGCTATTTTAGGCTCTGCGCTTCTGATTTTCTGTTTGTCCTTGTTCGGCAGGCTGACAAGCAAAGCTGCACCTTAACTGTTTAATTAAACAAGCAAACAAAGAACCGGAGGGAAACTTCCGGTTCTTTTATTTTGCCACTGGTACAAAAACATCAACCGAATGAGGCAAAATCGACACTTCACAGGGCGTGGTGCCGAATGGATCTCCATCCAGCATCATAGGCAATTTATCGTCTCCGGCTCTGGAATAATCCAGCACGTCAGCGCCGGGCAATATGCGCTTTAAAGGCGGATCAAGCTCGGTTGCTACAGCTTCAATACGCACTGATTTTGCATCAATCACATGATAAGGCGAATCAGAAATATCTGCTCCAGCCAGAAACCAGGCGCTGTATCGAGCGGCGGCTTTGACAAAACCTTCCAGATTTTGAGGATTCATAATACAAATATGCAAAAGCCCGTTGCTCAATCCTTCCAGATTTGCTCTCTGTCCAATGCCGATATCAGGCGGGATACAAACAAAAAGCCCGGATGCCACCACATCATATACTTTATCTTCTATGGTCAGTTTAAATTCATAGGGATGCTCGTAAAGTGACTCACAAAGCGGTTTTAAATAAGACAAAATGCCCAGGTCTTGTTTGTCTGATTCTGTCACTTTAGCCACTGCATAAGCAAGAGGTCCCACACCTAGACTGAGTGAGAAAGGCGTTCCATTTGCCATGCCGACGTCTATTGAGGCAATATTATTAGACTTAATAACATCCAGACAGTATCTGATATGACCGGCGCCAAACGAGGGCACAAGCCCCAGACAGCGTGCCACTATATTTCCGGTACCGGCAGGAATGATACCAACCGGAATGCGTTTTTTGTTTTGCACATTGCGTTGTGCCACGGTGCCAAGCACTTTTCCCACACTTCCATCACCGCCCATAACGACAATGGCAGACACATGATCCAGGTCGACTTGATCCATTTGCGAGATGTCGGCGCATATAACAGGAGCATCAAAATGTTGAACAATATCATCAACTATTGATTCGTGTCCGTCACGCACAGACTCGAAAGTTCCGGCGTTTCTTGAATATAACAATGCAGTCGGTTTTTTTGTCACCGCTCAATTATATGAACTAACGGGTCGAAGGTACAGGCCCGGCAGGTCCTGTTGGACCATGTCCATGCTGCTCAATTTCAGGCTGCAAGGGATGCAAGGGTGTCAATTGGTCTACTTTGGCCAGAATTCTGTTTCTATATCTCCAGGCAATGACAACACCTATAGGTATACCAATGGCGACCATCAAGCCCACACCGACAATGGCGCACAAGATTAATGTGGATGTCACATTAACCACTTGTTTGAGTTCGCTCAAATCTTTTTTCAATTTCTCAAGCTGATTTCCCACGCCTGATACTGGTTTTTCCAGACGAGTGACAGGATCATTAAGGGCTGAAATAGGAGTATACATGCGGTCAAGCTGTTTTTCCATATGATGCAGACGCACTTCCACTTTGTCCATTTTTTGATTAACGTTGTCTATTTTGTTGCCGACTTTGTCCATGTTTTTATCCAGCGAACCCATGTTGTCGTGCACATTTACCATGTCTTTGCGCAAGCCAACCATGGGCTTTTGCAAATTGGCGATAGGACCTTCCAGTCTAATTATTTGTTTTTGCAATTCAACCACTTTTTCCTGCATGTCGGTGACAGGTTTAAATAACCAGCCGACAGGATTGAGTGATAAACCTTTTTTGTTGTTTTTAAAATGTTCGGGGTCTAATTGCACACCGTTGATTTGATTTAAACCTTTAATCATTTCTTTGTCGGTTTGACTCAGACTCTGCTCTGATTTGACCTTTTGATCCGCGCTGAATGCCTCAAGAGACACTGTCAACGAAATTAAGACAAGAACCAGAAGAACGATATTAGTCCGTTTCATAATAATAGTTCCAATAGAAGTTTCCACTTATTTCGTAGCACCGCATTTTGTGCCTGGTGCCAAAAAAGCAGGCATGGAAAATAACTGACTTTTCCCATGCCTGCTTGTTTTTGCACGTAACGTTTTTTTTAACGTTAGTGCACTTCTTTTGTTTCTGTTGTTGTTCTCGTCACTGTGCCATCTGAGGAAACCGTTTTGGTTGTGTATACGGCGATACGGCGCGAAGGACCTTCGCTTACGATCATCGGACGAAATACGACCAGATTGGCATCCACATTGGCAATAGCCACTTTGGTTTTGGCAGCAAGACTGTCCAATCTGGCACCGACATCGATAGCTTCATCGAAAGACAAGAAATTGTCTGAAGATATTTTGGCTGAAAGATCCGAGCGCAGACTGCTTACTTCACCTTTAAGCGAATCATAGCTGGCTTTGGACAGGTGATTGGCAGCCAGTTCGCTGTTTAAAATGTCATCAAGAGCCGACAATCTGTTGTAGAGAGAAGCGCTGTAAACAGCGTTGGTGTCTTGTTTCACCACTACGACTGAACCTGGCAGTTCTTTTCTGACAATCACTTTGCCGGAAGAATCCAGTCCGGAGACGACGGCAATTGTTTTGCCTGAAGTATCGATTACATCGCCTGCGGCATTCACTGTCACAAATGTAGTGTCGCCGACCAGTCTTACCAGATCGCTTGAAAGAGTGAAGGGAACTGTCACAATTTCATCAGCTTGGGCGCATAACGGAGCAGATGTGGCTAAGGCGCAAGCTATCACTAACGGAATACCCAGTATTTTTTTACTGTTCATTGAGATTTTTTTCCTTGTATAGGTAGTGCATTTTGGTGCACATAGCACCGGTTTATTAATTGCTTAGCTCGGATGTTTTCAAGTGATGACCCAAATGAGTAACATTAATACAAATAAAAAGACCCGCTTGCGCGGGTCTTAATAATTAAGCTCTGGCCTTAGTTAGACACCTTTCTGGGCTAATTTTGCTGCTTTTTGATTAAGATTGTCAGCTTGTTTTTTAAGCTTTTGCTTGTCTTTGTCCGGTAAATCACTACGTAAGCTCAAATAATCCATATATTGCTTTGAAGCTTCTTTCAAAAGCAAAGATGTAGGCTTGGGTGTTTTCTCAATAGTTTGAGCCAGACCAAGTCTGGCTTCAGGCAATCTGGGATTGACTATAATTGCGTGTCTGAAACGCTCAGAAGCTCCTCCCACCTGATTTTTCTTCACCAGTTCAGAAGCCACTTTCACGTCTTCGGCTGCTTGTTTACGCTGTCTGTCAATTTCAGCCAGTCCTCTTGCCACACGCTCGGGAGCGCCGGACATGGCTTGCGCTTTCAAATATGCCGCCTGGGCGTTGTCCAGATCATGAATCATTACGGCAAGATCAGCTACAGCAAAAGCTTGTTTGGGATCGTTCAATCTTGTGATTACATCAGCCACAAGACTTGAGGCCTTTTGAAAATCGCCCTGCAACATCAAGGCTTCAGCCAGACCGATACGCTCGCCGTCATTTTTAGGCTCACCTAAAACATCAAGATTCGGCTTGGTTCCGGACAATGATTTGAGCTTTGCTTCAGCCAGTCTCAATTCCATGTCGTCCGGATTCAACTTGATAGCTTCGCCCAGAGTTTTCAAAGCAGACTCATAATCGTTCGATGCCAGCATGGCTCCGGCAGCCGCTTTTTGAGCTTTGATATAAAGCGACTGAGTTAGCCCTTTGACCGCTTGAGGATTATTGGGACTCATGCTCAAAATGATTTTGTAAGCTTTGATGGCGTCATCCGCTTTTTCCAGTTTCACCAGAGTGTCGGCAATTTTCATGCGAAGCTCTAAGTTATAAGGCAGTTGTCCAAGAGCGTTACGCAAGTCTACAAGCGAAACTTCAAGGTCGCGAGGCTGGGGGCTCTGCTGCGCCCCTGCGTCC
>CAZEQP010000306.1:0-4952 GCA_964514345.1 uncultured Candidatus Obscuribacterales bacterium | reverse complement strand
TGCAATGTATGACACCGTTGAATACAGCTTTCATACCTGATGTTCCGCAAGCTTCTAGCGGGCGTCTTGGTGTGTTGAGCCAGAGGTCGACTCCTTCCACCATCATGCGTCCGACGTTGATTTCGTAGTCTTCGATAAATACGAAACGGCGGCGAATTTCCTCATCGCGTCGTGCGAACTGAATCAATTGTTTAATCAATTCTTTAGCCGGCTTGTCTTCAGGGTGGGCTTTACCAGCCATGATGATTTGCACCGGACGCTCTTTGTTGCACAAAATGCGGGCAAATCTTTCGGGATCTTCCAACAACAAAGTGCCGCGTTTGTATGTGGCAAATCGTCTGGCGAAGCCTAAAGTTAAAATGCGAGGATCAAGAATTTCTCTGGCTTGCTCGATATCTACAAAAGTTGATCCTTTTGCTTCAAGTTGTTTTCTCAAGCGTTTGCGGCAGAAATTGACCAGGCGCTGACGGCGGCGTTCATGCACGCGCCAAAGCTCCTCATCAGGAATTTGTTCTATGCGATTCCAGATTTCAGAGTCGGCTATTTCATCCAGCCAGCCGGGTCCAAGATATCTGTTGAACAATTCGGACATCTCTTCCGAAATCCAGGATGCCGCGTGAATGCCGTTTGTGATATGGCTGATCGGCACTTCATGCTCAGGCACTTTTGGGAAAAGATCAGTAAACAATTTGCGGCTGACCACGCCATGCAGCTTGCTTACTGCGTTTATACGCGATGAAAGTTTAATGGCTAACGTGGCCATACTGAACAATTCAGAATTGTCCTGTGGATTGGAACGACCCAATCCCATAAATTCTTCACGGCTCAAACCTACCGATTCCCAGTAGCTGCGCCAGTATTTTTCAATCACATTGGGATCGAACTTATCGATGCCGGCAGGAACCGGAGTGTGAGTAGTGAATATTTGTCCGGCTTTTGCCGCCTCAAGCGCTTCCCAGAAAGTCAATTTCTTTTCTTCCATGATCATGCGGATACGCTCAAGACCGAGAAATGCAGAGTGCCCTTCATTTAGATGGCAAACTGTAGGATCTATTCCAACCGCTTTCAATGCGCGCATTCCACCGACACCGAGGAAAATTTCTTGCTTGATGCGAATATCACGATCTGCATGATACAAGGCGTCTGTTATGTCTTGATCTTCTTGATTATTGGGCTCAGTGTTTGTATCAAGCAGATAAAGAGCCACACGACCGACCTGAGCTTTCCAGATTCGGGCATAAACAGGACGCCCGGGCAGGTCAACCGAGATAGTGACCGGATTTCCGTTCTTGTCGCGCACAGGCAAAATGGACAGGTTGTAAAAATCATTTATAGGATAACGCTCTTGCTGCCAGCCATCCGGAGTCAGATACTGACGGAAATATCCTTGTTGATAAACAAGACCGACACCAACAAGATTGACTCCAAGCTCAGAAGCCGACTTCACATGGTCGCCGGATAAAATGCCCAGACCGCCTGAATATATAGGAAGAGCTTCAGTCAAACCAAATTCGGCTGAAAAATAAGCAACAGTACCGTTATTTACTTTGCCTGCCGTCTTAAGCGCTTTTTTGTACCAGTGATTCTGGTCGAGCATATAACTTTGATACTGCTCACAAATTCTATTCAAGTGAGCGAGGAAACTGTCGTCTGAAGCCGCTTCGGCAAGCCTTTCCTGACTTATCATGCCAAGCATCAAAACCGGGTTGTGCCCCGCCTTCTCCCACAGGTCCTTATCGAGACGCTGGAAAAGGCTGACTGTCTCATGGTCCCAGCTCCATCTTAAGTTGTAGGCCAGCTCTTTCAAACACTCAAGCTCGGGCGGCAAGAAGGGAGTGACTTCGATGGTTTTAATTGGTTTCAATTTGCAAGTTTCCTTTAGAATGTCAAAAGCAATTACCTGCCCCGCCTTATCAAGAAGATAAACTGGAGTCATAAGGTAATTTACTTATGGTAGCACTATGACAGCACTTATAGCAGGCACAAAAGCACCCGATTTTTCACTACACGCCTTAAGCGGCGACAGAATAAGCCTGTCGGGAAGCTTAAAACTTGGATTGCCGGTTGTGCTTGCCTTCTTCAAAGTGAGCTGCCCTGTTTGCCAATTTGCCTTTCCTTATTTGGAGCGTCTGCACCGAGCCAACTTGAATATCCCCATTTTTGGGGTTTCCCAGGACGATGTCGATGCAACTCTTGCATTCTGCAAAATGTACGGTGTCACTTTTCCGGTTGTTCTTGACTCGGCATTGCGCAGCACAGTCGACTACGACCTCACCAATGTGCCGACCGTATTTTTGATTACAAAAAAAGACGGAGAAGCCGTAATCGAACAAACTATTGTCGGCTTCGACAAGCAAGGTCTTGAAGATTTGAACTCGACATTGAAATTGCACTCGTCTGGCGCACATATGAATCGCTCTTTGTTTACTGACGCAGATGAAGTACCAGCCCTCCGCCCCGGCTGAGGGAGCAAACGACCCAGCGCTTAGTTTGAGCGCAAAAGGAAACCAATATGAATAAGAAAGAATGTCTATCCAACCTCAATAACGGAGCGCGTCTCATCTGCCTTGCCATACTCTCGGGCGGCGCGGCGATGGTGACTGTGGTTGCAGTGACACTGGTGAAAAACGCCATCGCCGTAGAGCAAATCACTACAGCAGAAGCGGCTTTTCGAAACGGACCGGCTTTTGTTAAATATGGACAGATAGCCATGATTGTGGCCAGCGTTTTATTTGTCACCGAACTTGGTGACATAATGATGCGTCATCATGACACAAACCGCTGGGCAAAGCGTATGATTATGCGTTACGCATCGAGTCTTGCTTGCATTGTAGCTATGTTCACTTTCAATCTCGGTTTTGCCAAACCAATGGAAAAGTTGATGCCCGAAATCAGAACAAATGAAGCTGCTCATGCCGAATTCGACACTCTGCATCAATGCTCGCGTGTGGTGTTCGGTATCGGAATATTATTTGGATTCGTTTCTCTGGTGATACCGTCAGTGGCACTGGGTCCCTGCAAGCCTGAAGGACAAGAGTAATTTTTTTTAGAGGTTACTAATGGCCTGACTGGGATTTTTTCAAAAACAACAAGCCAGACGGCAATGAATAAAGAAGACGGCGATTCGCTAACTATTACCGATGAACAACGCCAGAAAATAATGCGACACTGGGAAGAGTTTAGCGATGTGGAAAAAAGCGTTCTTTATCTTCGGTTTGGACTTGATGGATTGTCCCGCTCTTTGAGAGATACTGCTCAGCTCAGCGGCATAAGCGCGGAAAGAATTAGAGAGATCGAATACAAAATCATCAACGACTTGAAAAACGAATGAACCGTCCACGTCCAAACAGAAAGTCGACTTTACATTTAGACGTCTATTTGTCAAATTGACTTTACATTTGGACGCCTACAAATCCGCTCTCCGAACCCCAGTCCCATTCTTACAAATTGCGAATTGAATTCGCAATTTGTAAGAACATGTGCTAATATCGATAGTATGTTAGGTCGTGACGCTTCCAATACCCTCAAAAAACTGGCTGATTCGTTTCCGATCGTAGCTGTTACCGGACCGCGTCAATCCGGAAAAACAACTCTGGTCAAACACACTTTTCCCGACAAACCTTATGTTTCACTCGAAGAACTCGATCATCGCGAATTCAGCATAAGCGATCCAAGAGGTTTTTTGCGCCAATTTCCAGACGGTGCGATTCTTGATGAAGTCCAGAGAAGCCCGGATATCTTCTCCTATTTACAAACGATAGTTGATTCGAAAAAACAAAACGGAATTTTCATTCTGACCGGCTCGCAGCAATTCGGTTTGATGTCTAACATAAGTCAGAGCCTTGCCGGACGAGTGGGTTTACTGAATCTTCTGCCTTTCAGTCTGTCTGAATTGCAAAAGAGCAAGAAAGCTCCAACTTCCATCGAGACCCTGTTATTCGCCGGATTATATCCGCCAATTTACGATAAGAAACCGGAACCCAATCTTTGGTACGACAATTACATGAGAACATATATCGAACGAGACGTGAGGCAACTTATCAACGTGCGCGATTTAAGCACCTTCCAGCGTTTTGTACGCCTGTGCGCTTCCCACACCGGACAATTGCTGAATTTGTCCTCTCTGGCTAGTAGCTGCGGAATCAATCATATGACCGCAAAAGCATGGATCTCAGTTCTGGAGGCAAGCTATATAATTTCCATCCTTGTTCCTCATCACGCTAATTTCAATAAGCGATTGGTAAAATCACCCAAATTGTATTTTCTGGATACAGGTTTAGCTTGCAGACTACTCGGCTTGCAGTCGGAGAAACAACTTTCACTACATCCACAACGAGGTGCATTATTCGAGTCGTGGGCAGTTAGTGAGTTATTGAAAGCACGATTCAATCAAGCTCTTTCATCGAATTTGTACTTCTGGAGAGATCATGTCGGCAATGAAATAGACATTCTGATTGAGTCTGACAACAAGTTAATACCGCTGGAAGTTAAGTCCGGAGAGACTTTCAATTCGGATTTCCTCAAGGGACTAAACTATTGGATGGAACTAGCTGCCCAAAAGGCAGGCGAGCCCTGGTTATTATATGGTGGCACTCAAAGCCAGACGCGAAATAATGTCCGGGTCATTTCCTGGAAAGAGATTCAAAAGCTGACTGATAGCATAGTTTAAACAAGGATTTAAAACAATTGAAGGATCCCAAAGCCGTAATTCAATCCTGTTGCGAGGCTTACGCCAACTTCAGCTCTTATGCCGATTCAGGAAGCGTAAAAGATACAGGTGAACCGCAAAAAGGCGAGATCACTTTTAAGACGGTCTTCGAGCGTCCGACAAGATTCAGATTCGAATGGCAAGACAAAAGAATGAAACCGGAAAAGATTTTCAGTTATGTCGGAGTACTCTGGTCGGATGGCACCACGCACATTATAAACACACCGAATAGAACCGAAACGCA
>CAZEQP010000305.1:0-4957 GCA_964514345.1 uncultured Candidatus Obscuribacterales bacterium | reverse complement strand
CGGGCAGCCTGAGCAAACTTCTATGCTGGGTGTCCGGAAAAAGGGGGGAACCCCAGTAGGATAACATCACGTTCTTCTGTCATTTCCTTGAGATTATTCAGTAAATCGATAAACAAAAACTCTTTGGTAAGTTTGCGCGGAAAGCGCGGCTTCATTCTAAAATCAAATGTGCGATTTCCTAAACTAAATTGCCCATGCCTTTTATGGTTGTAGACTATGGTGCGGTTATATAACTGCGTGGTGCCTAGCTCAAGCGAGTTGTAACTGGTCGGCGAAAGCAACAAAAAGTCATCATCTCGGAGAAATGCGGCAACGAGTGCAGTGTCTTCTGGTGGCAGTGCTCCGTATGCCGATTTTCGTGGCACGTAATAAAGCCCTTGTGACAGTTTCTTGATGCGGCCATTGTCCTGCAATTGCCTTAAATGTCGGTCTACAGCGTTCGAAGTCGAACATAGATCTTCTCGCCGGTATACGCTACCCGCACGGAGTCTCTTCGATAACGCCTTGACGGCACTTTTATCCCTGGATTGAGATTTCATTTTATATGCCTGAATTTTTATTTAAATTTCATGCATTAATAATAACATATATGCTGAATATCTAATAGCTCAAGAGAATCCTAAGTTAGCTCCATTTTCAACTTTTAGCTAACTTGCCAGAGAAAAACAAAGCACCTCGTGTTTCATTGCCAAAGCTAGTTAACTTTGATGCCATTGCGCTACCCTTTGAGTAGCGCTAACAAAGATTTACTAACTAATAGTTAATAAGTATGCTACAATGCTACTTGTAGAGTAGCGTAATTTTAAGGTTATTAACCAATGCAACTACCAGACACATCTCATGGACGCCCTCTGCATCCAAAGCCTTCAAGAATAATTTTGACTGCTGAAGAAGAGAACAGGCAGATTCTGCGCGTAGAGGATTTCGTCAATTTTTATGGTATCACTCAAAGTTATGCCAGAAAAATGATAGCCGACCTAATGGAAGAGGGCTGGCTAGTTCGTGTAGGAAAAGGACTCTACCAACTGCTTCCGGCTCGCACCGGACTCAATGCCTTTCCAATGGGAGATAAATTCGTAGTAGGGTGCCAAGCTTTTCCTGGAAGCTTTATTGCATTCGGCTCAGCAGCTGAATATCACGGACTCACAACCCAGGTATTTCCAAAAATGATACTAGCTAACTTGAAAAAGAACGGCTCAGAAAAATTAGGAAATTTGCGCTTACAGCTGATAAAGATAAACGCAGAAAATTACGTAGGATTAGAGCAAATAAACCGGGGACCTAATGTTCAGGTTGCGACCAAAGAAAGGACCATCATTGACTGCATTAATCGTCCGGACTTAAGCGGAGGAATCTCAGATATTGAAGAGATCCTGGAGCGGGGGCGCAAGCAAATAGATACAGAAAAACTGATTGATTACCTTGCCAGCTACAATTCCAAATCACTCATTACAAAAGTTGGATACTTGCTTGAATACTTTGACTATGACCTGAACGAAAAAACAATTAGCAACTTAAAGTCTCAATCTCAAGGGGTCAAAGCATATCTCTTTTCTCACAGGTTGGCCGGAAGCAAGTCTAATCATGGCTACTCCAAAGATTGGGGGCTGACAATCAATGCGCCCGGTTTTTTTGAAAAGCGATCAAGCGAAGGAAGAGAAAAGAATGCTTAAAGAAACCGAGTTAAATAGAATCATCCATTCTGCCGGAATCGAAGATGCCAGCATGATCAGGCTGGATGTGCTGTCGGTATATCTATTACACGGACTCCAGCAAGCCGGAATGCTGGATCATATGTGTTTCAAAGGCGGCAACTCATTAAGGAAAATTTTTGCCCGTCGCCCAACAAGATTTTCCAGAGATTTGGATTTTGTCGATGCTTCTTATCAACAATTGGGCGATGGCAGCCTTTCAGCAGAAGACTACTACTTCAAACTGTTGGAAGCGTTTGACCAGCAAACATTATTCGATATAAATTGGCGGATCAAAGGATTAAGCAATGATGAAGTAAAGGGAGAAACACTTCGCGTTGACTTGCATTTCTTTCTATTTGGTGAAAGGCCCGGAGCCGACTGGGAGCGTAAATCAGAAAATGTGCTGGCGTTTGAATGCAGTTTCCGCCAACCAATATTATTGCCACCGGAACACAAAGAATTACGTCAGGAATCATGGTTTAATAATTTGGAGTTTACTCCAGCACCAGTACCGGTATTACAACTTGAAGAATGCGCTGCCGAGAAAGTCAGGGCGTCTTTTCAGCGCAACAACCCCCGCGATATTTTTGACCTCCACCAGTATGGCGAGCTGCCTTTCAATAAAGAATTGGTCCGAACCATGGCAATTTTAAAATGCTGGCAAGACAGGGGTATTTATGACGGTCCAAAAAACTTCGATGCTGATGAATTTTTCGACAAACTAAATGTTGAAAATTATTCCTGGGACAAACTCAAATTGCAGGTTTCCGACCATGCCTGGATTGATCCTAAAAAGCTGCTTGATGAAATTCGGGAGCGTTATGCATTCTTGAATGAATTAAGTACTGAAGAACTGGAACTCTGTAAAGATAAATGGAAAAAGAATCCGGCACTGCACGATAAGCTTTGGCATGACTGCAAAGAATTGCATGCGACTATTTGACCATTGCCTCCATATATGGTTGCATTACTCGCCTTACTCTGCAAACTCCTGCATACTTCCAAATCTCGTCAATCGTAGCTTGTTTTCTATCCAGACTTTCGCGAAGTGCTTCAATGGCGACATCCAGTCCGATTTTGTTTCTGAACTTAAAACAATCCGCCACCGTTTTTGCCGGAGAAAATATTTTCACTGGTACTCCTTCTATTTTGTGTTCATTAATTCCTGAAACCAAAGACTCCCCGGTCATACTTATTATTTTTAGAGGAGGATAAGCAATCATTGGTCTAGCAGCCTTGTTATCTATTGCTATCCAAACTTGCCATGGAATTTGCGTTGTTAGATTGTGAAATTGCAGAGCAGAGATTAGGCAGATGACCGAATTTGGAGCGAGTTTTGCCACCTCGGCTAGACTGTGATTTTCTGTAACAACAGAATCAATCGAGCTGTACAGACCTCTGCCTATTTTCTTTATTTGTCCTTTTTCAACAAGCCTTTGAAGATGCATTCGGGTCCACTTTTGTGATACAAAATCTTGCGGGCGAATTATTCCCCGCTCGTTTATAAACTCTAGAATCTCGGCTTCTATGCTTTTGGTCATGTTACTTTTTATCGGTACTTATTCACTTATACCAAGACTATGTAACAACGAATCAGGAAAAGTCAAAAAAGGGCTCGACTTGCCAATCTGAATCAAGATTACAAAAACAATGTCCATTCCCCTCCTAACTTTTTCTTTTTTCTGGTTATACTAAATGTAGGAAGCAATTCCTGCGTCATTTAAATAATTACCTTTATTTTTTATCCTTATTCGCTGTTAAACAGCTGTCTTGCATGAAGCCCACAATGGGCTAAACACAAGGAACTCAAAATGAATAGTATTCAACCAGGTGGTTCACAAATGAACCATCCAGGCGGAGGCCTTCTCACCAGAAAACAGGCCGCCGCCTATCTCGGCATTGCCGAAATGACCCTTTCAATCTGGAAATCGACTGGCAGATACAATTTGCCGGTGGTAAAAGTTGGGCGGCTAGTCAGATACAAAAAATCAGACTTAGATGCTTTCATTGAACGCAGAACTACAGGCGGAACACCTCCCTTGCATTAAAATTTCTAATCCGACAAAACGGATTGCAAAATCTAGACGGTTGCGTATTTGGTGGCCCGCTCATCAAAATACTGACTTGCCTTGTCTCGCTGCACCAAACAGAAGGAGCTACTCATGGCTTGCAATTGCAGCATATACAACAACAAAATCTCAGGAAAAATGATGTTCTTCACAGATCCATTTTCCGTGGCCTTCATCCCTGACCATAGCTGTAACTCTATAGCTCAAAACATCACACTGACTTACAGAAAAATTCAAGACTTTCTGGATGTAATCGAATGCACCGAAGGAGAATTTCTTGCAGAATTTCAAGACGGTAAAACATTCGATTGCATTTTTTCAGTAGAAAAGCTGAGAAAACTTGGCTTCATGGCCAATCCATACAAACGCGGAGAACTAAGCATCGTTCAGCTAATTAAATAAAGCCTGAACAAAAAAAACGCAGTGAACAGGATGGCGGCATTTTGCCGCTGTCCTGAATCACTTGCATTCTAAATAGCCGAACAAAAGGATTAAACGGCATGCCAAGAAAAAGAAAATACATCGACGTTACTGTCGGTCTTGCTTATCCAGAAATCAAAAAGATAAACGAAATAACTAAAACCGATGGGTGCAACAGATCCGATATCGTCCGAGTTGCAGTAAGACAATTTCTGGACGAATATGGAAAAGAACCGCAAAAAGAATATGAAAATGTTCTTGAAACCAGATTGCGTAAACTGGAAAATCGGATTGCCACACTCTCAGTGCTTGCCACCAGAGCTTCAGCTCAAGCTCTGTATTACATGACATTGCCATACAGTCGAGGTGGTTTTCCTACAAGACCATTGAAAGAGGAAGCTTTTAAAAGCCAATGGGAAAAGAGCCGGTCATTTGCTGCTCAGTTTCTCAAAAACGCTTCAGTGTTAGATGCTCCAGATGAGCAGGGAGCTGAAACCAAGTCTTCAAGCAATGACTAGCGTTTTCACCCTCCTTTGGGAAGAAGGAAACAGATTTAAGCGCAGAGACACTTCATCCTCGACAGGCAAACCGAAGATACAAATAAAAGCAGGCAGAAATGCTCGGATAAAAACAAGCAAGATTGGAAAAATGCGTTATCGCGGTTACCTCTCAGGCAGAGGTAATCGCGTCAACGCCATTGTCAAATCCAAATATGTCAGACGCGGATCTGATTCTCAACGGCACATGCTGCAACACGTTTTTTATATCGGCAAG
>CAZEQP010000304.1:0-4988 GCA_964514345.1 uncultured Candidatus Obscuribacterales bacterium | reverse complement strand
CCCGAGACAAAATCTCAAGTGATTGACCAAGGCATTTACGGAAATCAAAAAGTTCGGAGGTGAAAACCTGAATGAAAAAGAAAATTGTCGGATCCATGCTATTAGCGTCTGTTTTAGGTTTAGGAGTTATTGCAACAAGCTCCTTTGCTAGCGGACCGCTCGTAGTCTCACCTACAGTAGCTCCGGCCGTGACAACGGCTCCTGTAGTAAACGCAGTACCTATTAAAACAAAACTCATCGGCACCTATAAAGCAGTTAGAGCTTTCTGGTTATCCAGAGCTTTAGTCAGATAATCTGAACCCAGACAATCTGGACTCAGACAGACTGAACTAAATCAGCCTTTTATACCGAACTTTTGGACAGGCCACCCGCCGGGTGGTCTGTTTTTTGTTTATTTCTGGCAGCGCCGGCAAAAATGGCTGGAGCGCCCACCCAGCTTTATTCTTTCAATAGGAGTGTGACATTTGCGGCAATCTTCTTTAGTGCGGCCATACACCCAGGACTCATCCATATAATTGCCGTTCACACCATCCAGATTTGTGTAATCTTTCATGGACGAACCACCAGCTTTTATGGCATTACTCAACACAGTGGTGATGGACATAATCAGAGTTTTGATTTCGGCATCTTTGAGCGAGCCGGCCCTACGAGCCGGTTTGATTCCGGCCAGAAAAAGCGATTCGTCGGCATAAATATTTCCTATTCCGGCAATCACACTCTGGTCCATGATCACGTTCTTGATGGGAGCTGTTCTTTTTTTCAACAATGGTTTCAAATAAGCCGGGGAAAGATTTTCCAGTGGCTCCACTCCCATAGTTTTCAGTCCCTTGATATTTTGATGCGGGTCTTCATCGGAACTGAAATACCAGAGCCTGCCGAATACTCTCATGTCTTCAAAATGCAGTTCCCGTCCGCTTTTCAATTTAAGTTTGACTCGCAGAAATTTACTCTGACTGCTTTTGTTTTTTCGCAAAAGCAAACGCCCCGACATTTTCAAATGCACTACAAGTGAGGCGCCTTTTGAAAATTGGAAAATCATGTACTTTCCGCGTCTTTCCACCTTTTGAATTGCCTGTCCGCAAATCAGACGGCAGAATTCTTCAGGCGTGGGATGTCCAATCGAAGCGTCACGCAATACCACCGCCTGCGATATCACATCACCGGTGAGATTGCGGCGCAATCCCACAACAATAGTTTCTACTTCAGGTAATTCAGGCAACTGTCAAGACCCAGGGCTATAAATCTGCTTCATTTGCATTGAAAATATTTTTACCAGATATATAAGCGGATATATCACTTTTATAAGTTGGCAGGATGTAACATATTCACGTTTTAGTTAGTTCTAGATATGAGGAGCATCAGCAAATGACCACTGCCGCCGTCCCGGAGTCTATAGTGGAAACCAAGATGGAGTGCGAAACTCCCGAATTCTTGCGGGCACAACGCCAGCTCGATGAACTTGCCATATCGATGGGGCTTGCCTCCGAACTGCACCAGCGTCTGCGCTACCCCAAGCGTGCTTTGATCGTCACCATCCCGGTGCGCATGGACGATGGACTGGTCAAAACTTTCACCGGATACAGAGTGCACCACGATGTCACCCTGGGACCGGCCAAAGGCGGTATTCGTTTCCATCCTGAAGTGGACATGGGTGAAGTGTCAGCTCTTGCCATGCTCATGACCTGGAAGTGCGCTCTTATGGGTCTGCCCTACGGCGGAGCCAAAGGCGGCGTGCGTTGCGAGCCCTGGAATCTGACAATAGGCGAAAAGGAAAGACTGACCCGCCGTTATACATCCGAAATTATCAATCTTATCGGTCCGGACAAAGACATCCCTGCTCCTGATATGTACACCAACGAGCAGACCATGGCCTGGATCATGGACACCTACAGCATCAACGTGGGCCATACGGTCCCCAGTGTGGTTACAGGCAAACCGATTTCCATAGGCGGTTCTCTGGGTCGTCATGAGGCGACAGGAAGAGGAGTCGCTTTCAGTGCTCGTCGCGCGGTCAAACATCTGGGTTGGACCAAAGATGCACCGGAAGTGGTTGTGCAAGGATTCGGCAATGTCGGCTCCATCGCCGCCAAATATTTCCACAATGCCGGCTACAAAGTGGTAGGTGTTTCAGACGTCAATGGCGGGGTCTACAACTCAAAAGGTCTTGATATTCCCAGCTTGATGATATACGCCCAGGAGCACGGCACACTGGCCGGCTTCAAAGACACAGAAGCTGTCAGCAACTCAGAATTGCTTGAATTGCCCTGCGATATTCTGGCACCGGCGGCTCTGGGTAATGTCATCAATGCCTCCAACATGGAAAGGATAAAATGCAAAATCCTGGTGGAAGGCGCCAATGGACCGACAAGCCCCGAAGCCGATATTTATCTGCACGAAAAAGGAGTGCTCGTTATTCCAGACATTCTGGCTAATGCAGGCGGCGTAACCGTCAGCTATTTCGAATGGGTGCAGGGATTGATGCAATTGTTCTGGACCGAAAACGAAGTAAACGAAAGGCTTGAACAAATCATGGGCAAAGCCTGTGACAAAGTTTTCGCCCTCACTGCAGAACGCAATATAAGACCTAGAATGGCTGCACTCTGGTTGGGTGTTTCTACAATCGCCGAAGCTAAAAGACTGCGCGGCTTATATCCGTAAGTCTGAGGTTGAAAAAGACAAAAGGGGGTAAGTCACAAATAGGGCTTACTTCTAGATCTCTAGTTATTACTTGTCTTTTTATTTAAATGTTCCAGTCGTCAGGAAAACAATCATCTCAGCCTAAACAGCAAAAAACTGTGCGCCTGCCTAAACAGCCCGGTTTGCTGCAATATGCCGACTTGCAGTTTCTTATGCAAGAAGCCGAAAAAATGAAAGGACGCATAGTCGAATTTCCTTTCACTTCAGGTGACCGCAAAATCGACTATGTATTATCAGCCCAATGTTTCGGCAAAGATATTGACCCTTCAGGCAGAATGGATCCTGAGTGGATTTTGACTGAGTATGGCGCCGGTCAACCCAAAATCCTATGGAGACATCCAACCAACGATCTGACTCTTTTGAGCAATATGATCTCGTCAGCCGGTGGTGGTGATCAATTGCAAGATGTCGTGCCCACCGAAGCTCTTTACGGCTCGGTGGGAAGTCCAATTGGTGGCGCAACAGGCGCTTATACTCCTGTGAACACTGGAGGCGGAAGCGGCGGATCGGCCATGAGCCCAGGCGGAGGGGTTTACGGCGGCGGTCCGATAATGTTCGAGCCTCCAAGACCCGGTGCCAAAGCCACTCTTGAAGGCGATCTGGCCAAATTGCAAGTGCCCAACTTGTTGCAGTCCATAAATCTGGCCAAAATGACCGGCCGTCTTGATGTACGCACAAGAGCCGAGCAAAGCGAAGTTTTTTTCCAGGAAGGCAATCTGGTGCATTGCCGCGTCAGAGAAACAACCGGCGACAATGCCATCGTCGAATTGGTCTGCTGGCAAAACGGCGAGTTCCGCTTCTGGCCTGACGAAAGAACAGACCAACGCACTTGTCAGAAAAGACTTGATTCACTCTTGATGGAAGGTGTGGCGCTTTTAGACCAGAACAAATATCTGGAAACAGCCGGATTGAAACTTGAGTCTTCTTGTCTGGTCAAGAAAAACGCCATGATCTCAGAAGAAGAATTTCAAGCCCGCGTAGCAAAAGGCGCTCCCATAGCGCTTGAACCTCAACTTGATTTTTATGAGCTGGTGGACAACAGAAACACACTGGCAGAACTTTTGAAAAAACGTCCAATGTCTATGACCGAATGGACACCTATTTTGTTCAATCTGGTCAGCTGCGGTCTGGTGCAGATTACCGACCAGGCACCGGCTCAAGATCGCCTGGCTCGTTTGAAAGCGCTTGGCGTGGACGACAACGCTCTGCAAAGCGTTTTAAAAAATCTCAACCGCTCTGAAACAGGCATCCTCACTTATGATGCTTTCATTTATTTTCTTGACCAGGAATATCTGCGCTACGAATATTTCAATTTGCCATTCTCCATCTGCGTTTTCAGCTTAGGCCAGCGCAAAGGAGGAGAATCGGGTCCTGTCGAGTCTTTGCAAATGCTTGCAGTGAGACGCGCCATGCAACGGATTCAACTGATCAAACGACATGTCGATTATCTTGGACACTACGAGATGTTCGATTTCGGTGTCATCCTCCCCAACACAAACGCGGCTGCCGCCTACGCCTTCGCCAACCGCATTTCCGAAGTGTTGCGCGAAGCGCCTCTCAGCTCCGATATGGACTCACGAAATTTATTAATGGCTTTTGGTGTTGCCACCATCCCTGAAGATTGTGTCGACCTGGACAAATTGCTTATCACAGCCAAGAAAGCCCGAGATTACGCCAAACAATACAACAAGCGCGTCGTACTGGCCAGAGAAATGCCACAGTCTCCATAAAAAAATAAAATGGGAAACATTACAAAATCAATAAAGTCCACCAGTATCACTCTCGTTCGAGGTGATATCACACGTCAGGAAACAGACGCCATAGTCAATGCCGCCAATTCAGGTCTGCGCGGCGGAGGCGGCGTGGATGGTGCCATTCATCGTGCCGGCGGACCCACAATAGCCGAACAATGCAAACAAATACGCGAACGTGACGGCGGCTGCCCCACAGGCTCAGCTGTAATTACAGATGGTGGCAAGCTGAATGCCAAACATGTCATTCACGCAGTCGGTCCGGTCTGGCATGGCGGCCGCAGCGGCGAGGACGAAGCCCTGGCTAAAGCATATACTTCCTGCCTGCAACTGGCTTGCCAGTATGAATTGAAAACAATCGCATTTCCGTCCATCTCAACCGGCGCCTACGGATACCCGGTGGAGCGGGCGGCAAAAATTGCCATTGCGGCGGTGGGACGTTTTTGCGAAACGAATGATTTCTTGGAAGAAATTCGATTTGTTTTATTTGATGAGCCGACTTTTAACAAGTTTAAAGATGCGCTTGAAGCATAAGGATTA
>CAZEQP010000303.1:0-4996 GCA_964514345.1 uncultured Candidatus Obscuribacterales bacterium | reverse complement strand
GCACAAATTTCCAATTAAATCCGGCTGTTTCAGAAAATCAAACTTATTCGGCGGCCGCTCCCAAACAAATTCCGGCAGATCTGGCTTTGCCCGTTTTGAAAGTATTTTCTTACGGCGGTCCAGGCGACGTGCAGGGAGTTCCGGCTACGCTTGAAGCGCTGGTCAAAAGACTGGGAACCGACGTGCACTGGTTCTCAGTGGACTCTTCTGCTTCTTCTGCTACCGCCACCGCCGGTGGTGAGAGAGTGAAAAATTTCACCTTTTCACTTTATGAGGCGATCAATGCCTCTTCCGGTTTTACTTTTCACGGGGCCAAATTACACAAAGACCTCATCGAGAAACACAGACGAGTTTGTTCCAATTATCTCTGGCCGCTTTTTCACGGTATGCCCGAACATGCCAAATTCAATCTGGAAGACTGGCGTGCCTACAAACAAGTTTGCCAGGAAGTGGCTGCTCAGAGTCAGACTGTGACAGGGGCAAGTTTCCCCAGTATTTCCTGGATTCATGACTTTCAATTTGCCTTGAGTGCTCCTTCAATGAGTATGGAGCATGGAGTTGTGGTCTGCCAGTTCTGGCACATTCCCTGGCCCGAAGTAAAACTTATCGCCGAATCTCGTGTTGGCGCAGAAATTGTACAGTCGCTTCTGGCCAACAAATTGCTCGGATTTCATACACAAGAGTATGCGGTCAACTTTTTGGATTCAGTAGCCGTTCTTTTCCCTGACGCTCAAATTGATGCCAGGTCAATGACAGTCTCATTCAGAGGTCGAACTACCAGAGTAAAAGTATTGCCTCTTGGTCTGGATCTTGACCGCTGGCAAAAACTGGCTATGAGAACAAGACCAAAAGCAGAGTCACTGGCGGTTCAACATAAACTGGCCAATTTGATTGTGCTGGGAGTGGATCGACTTGATTACAGTAAAGGAGTGCTGGAAAAGCTTATTGGCCTTGAGTATTTCCTTGCCGAAAACAAAGAATTGAGACGCCGCTTTCATTATGTGCAGATATCCCAGAATCCGCAGTCTGAAGATATTTCGTACAGAAGCTACAGCCAGGCGGTCAGGGACAAAATAGAAGCCATCAATACTAAGTTCGAAGTGGATGGTTGGAAACCCATTTTGCACCTGGACGGTCTTATGACCCAGGAAGAACTTGCCGCCTGGTACCAGGCTTCAAGCATTATGACGGTCAATTCGCTCAAAGACGGTCTCAATTTAATTGCCAAAGAATTTGTATCCTGCCGTCTGGATCAACAAGGTGTGCTCATATTGAGCAAAGAGGCAGGATGCGCTCAGGAGCTTAAGTCAGGAGCGGTAATAGTTGATCCGACCAATTCCAGAGAATTTGCCATGGCTCTGAAGCTCAGTTTTTCAATGAGTCTGGAAGAGAAAAGAAGACGTGTCATGGCGATGCGTCACGCCCTGGGCTGGAACCAGCTGCACGATTGGGCGCTCAATTTCCTGGCTGAAGCACTGGACTGAACATTATATTTTTATAGTAAATTGTTGGCTTGAAAACAACCAAGATTCCAATTTTTTTCAGTTAATGTCATACTAATATTCTTCGATAAGCGCGGGATGTGCATTTAAACACCGGAATCCCTTCGTTTCGCGCCAGGCGAAGATGATTGAGTTTACGTTAGGTGGTTTGAATGAACACGAAGTTATATGTTGGAAATCTGCCCTTCAGTCTGACTGAAGAACAATTGGAAAAAATGTTTGGCGAGAAGGGGAAAGTCGTCTCCGTCGCTATGCCTACAGATCGTGAAACCGGAAGAAAACGCGGTTTTGCCTTTGTGGAAATGGAAAGCAAAGATGACGCTGATGCTGCCATTCAGCATTTCAACGGACAAACAGTAGATGGTCGTAAGATCGTTGTAAACGAATCAAGACCTAAGGTTCGCTCAAGATAACCTGACAATAAAAATAAACAGCGAGCTTGAGGCCATGCTTGAAGCTCGCTTATTACTTGGCACTTTTTTCAAGTTGGCAAAGCCAATCTGTTACCACTTGAGTAAATTGAATCGTTGCATATCCACAGTAGACATGTTGCGGTAAAGAGTGAGCACGATAGCAAGACCAACTGCAGCCTCAGCTGCTGCCACAGTGAGAATGAATATGGCGAAAAGCTGACCTTTGACATCGCCTGGATCTACATAACGAGAAAACGTAATCAAATTGATATTGACTGCGTTCAGCATCAATTCGATAGACATCAAAACGCGCACTGCATTGCGTGAGGCGACCATGCCGTACATTCCGATTGCAAACAAAAGGGCACCCAGAGTGAGATATTTGTAGATAGGATCCTGACCGATTGTCAGAACAATGAAAGAGCCCATAGCTCCGGCGGCAAAGCAACAAGCCGGATTGCAGTTCAGCATGTATCTAAATGTGATTCCCAGAACCGAGATAACAAGGAAGAAAATGGTGTCCATATTCTTGTCAAAAATGAGTTTTTCACCGCCTTGATTGGTGGCAACTCCTGAGATGAAACAACAAGCCAGAAAAACTATGCCGCAATAGACATAAGTCATAAGCATGTTGTGGTTTTCGTTCTTTGTAGTTTCCACGATTTACTCCTGATTTGGCACTTCGGTCTCGAGATCTTGCGCGGGTTGGGCTTTGGCAAGCATAATGGCGCCAATCAAGGCTGCCAGCAAAAGTACTGAGGCAAATTCGAAAGGCAATGAATAAGTAGTAGTCAGTGCTGTGCCGATGACTTGCAAATTGTCCACACCTTCTTCCGCCCGGGTGAGCGGCATCCAACCTTCAGAGCGCAGGGCTTGATAGATTGTGAAAAAGCTGAGCCAGGCAACTATAAAAGGGAAGGCTCGTTTGGTTTTGTCTATAAACTGAATTACACTGGGTTCATTTTCAATGTCTTGTTCTTCTGTGGCTATCTCAGAATTGAGTTTGGGACTGGTCAACATTAAAGCGATTACAACAACAAGAGTGATGCCGACGGCATAAATCATCAACTGGGCAAGAGCCAGAAATTGTGCTTTCAATAAAAGAAAGAGACAGGAAATTCCGCCGAAAACTCCGATTAACAAAAAGCCGCTTCTGATCACATTTTTGTCAAAGATGACTCCTACGGCAAAAGGAATCGCCAACATGGCAATGATGTATAACAAAATCATCTCGGTCTGCGGTGCGCTGACTATATCGTTAACATTGAACATCAGGATGATTTTTCCTCGTCGACTTTAGGTTCTTCTTTCTTCTCTTCAGATTTAGCTTCGGCTTTAGGCTCTTCTTTTTTCTCTTCTGTTTTAGCTGCAGCCGGTGCCGCTTTGGGAGCTGCCGCGCCTTCTGCCTTGGCTGCCGCCGGAGCCGCGCCTGCTGCTGCTGGAGCCGCTTTAGCAGGTTTTGGTTTAGGCTTGGGCATTTCTTTTCTTTCAAAATAATATGACGACTCTTCTTGAGTTAAGGTCAAACGCTTGATGTCATAGATCAATGACTCGCGTGAATAGTCGGCCATTTCAAAATCATTTGTATTGATGATGCACTGGGTAGGACAGACTTCGGTGCACAATCCGCAGAACATACAAAGTCCGTGGTCGATTTTAAAATCAATCAATTCGAGCTTGTTTGTTTCAGGACTTTTGTGTGCATTGATGTCTATGCATTTATCCGGGCAAACTCGT
Source organism: uncultured Candidatus Obscuribacterales bacterium (assembly GCA_964514345.1). Lineage (GTDB taxonomy): Bacteria > Cyanobacteriota > Vampirovibrionia > Obscuribacterales > Obscuribacteraceae > Aved-18. The sequence goes on along the minus strand of CAZEQP010000303.1, from coordinate 1,344 downwards.
TCGCATTGACGGCAGGAAATGCACAGATGCTCACCGGTGTCAGGGTTGACAGTAAGCGCCAGACGCCCGCGGAAATGCGGTTTCATCTCAGTCACTATATCAGGATACTCAAGGGTGATTGGCTCTCTCAATGAGTGCATCAATACGGTCTTAAGACCTTCGCCGATACGCTTGAAACTTTCGAATGCTCGATCTAATAAGTTACCCGACATGACATACCACCGCGACTCTTGCGAACACAACAACTAAGAACGTAATCAGGGACAAAGGAACAAGCCGTTTCCAGCCGAAATCCATTAGCTGGTCTATGCGGAATCTAGGTAGAGTACCCCGAACCAGAATGGCGAAAAATACGATTGAATAAACTTTGATGATGACCCAGAAAGCATTCCAGAATGTTTTGGGATCAAGAAAATGCAATTTGTTGATTGGAATGTCGAGCAAACTGTTCATGATGGCTGAAATCTGCTCCATGGGAAGAGCGGTCAAGATCCAGGATGGAATTGGGTTTCCTCCTCCTCCAAAAAACATGACTGTGGCGATGCTGGACACTATAAACAAGTTGGTGAATTCAGCCAGAAAGAATATGGCGAATTTGATGCCTGAATATTCAGTGTTGTAACCGGATACAAGCTCAGATTCAGCTTCAGGCAAATCGAAAGGAATGCGGTTGATTTCGGCGCAGGCGCCGGTCAGATAAAGACCGCACAAAATGATTGAACAAACTACCAGCACAACCGAAGAAAGAGCGGATAAAAATCCGTGTGGATAGAATTTGGCAAATATTGTGTTGACCTCGGCCATATTGCCTGAAAGCAGAGCCGGAAAGGCTTTGTCAAGACCTGTAAGGGCTCCGCCGCCCAGGATATTCCAGTTCAAGATTCCGCCGGCTTGTTGTTCGGCAATTTTCACCACATCAAGTGTGCCAGCCATCAAACACATAGTGACCAGCGCCAGTACCAGAGGAATTTCATAACTGACTGCCTGGGCGGCTGCGCGCAGACCGCCGACCAGTGAATATTTGTTGTTGCTGGACCAGCCGGCCATGACCAGTGCCACCACAGGAAGTGATGCTGCAGCCAGTATGTAAAAAACACCAGTGGGTACGTTTACTATCTGGAAAAGCTCATGATTTCCGGTTATGGCAGCAAGAAGAGGAAGCGCTCCAAAAATGGAGGGAGCAAAAAATATGATTGGTGCAAGAGTAAACAAAACTGCATCGGCACCTGTTGGTGTGATGTCTTCTTTGAATAAAAGTTTTACCGCGTCGGCGGCTGTTTGAGCCAGTCCGTCGAATCCTGTGCGGTTGGGTGGGATGTTCGGGGTTCGGGGCGAGCCGAGCGG
>CAZEQP010000302.1:0-5003 GCA_964514345.1 uncultured Candidatus Obscuribacterales bacterium | reverse complement strand
AAGTTTTATTCTGTTCTTTAGTCATAACCGGTTTGAGAAGGAGATCGTGATGCACTACTTAAAGCGTACAACCGCTGGTTTACTAACCCTGTCGATGATTGCCGGGGGTTTTGGACTTTCAATGAATCAGCCCGCTGATGCAAAGAAACACAAAAAACACCACAAACATCACCAGAAAAACTTGATGGAAACCCTGCGCTCCAACCCAGATCTCAAAACTTACGCCGAATGGATGACCAAATCAGGCGCTTCACACTACCTGAACGGCAAAGGACACTACACCGTTTTCGCCACCAGCGAACAAGGTTTCTCTAAAGTGCCTAAGGAACGCAAAGAAGAGCTTGCAAGCGACACCAAACGTCTCAAAGACGTCATGAAGTACACCATGCTCAAAGGCAATGTGCACGCAGCCGAACTGGCTGAAAAGCGCTCAATCCCCACAGTACAGGGCGAATCTTTGATGGTGGACACCAAGGGTGGAGCCGACAGCGTTCAAGTTGACGGCGCTCTCCTCACCCAGACCGACATCAAAGCCTCAAACGGCACAATCCACGTGATTGACTTCATAGTAGTCCCCGAACGCGGTAAATAAACAGCGAACAAATCGGGAATATGGCAATATAAGAGGTAGGCGAAAGCCTACTTCTTTGCTAAGAGGCGACCTGTGAGGATTTCGGAACAGAAATGAAAGAGCTTGTCATAGTTTTTATTCTTGCGCTCATTGCCGGTAGCTTCTATAACGAATTCAACAGTCAATCCTCAAGCGCTCACCAGACTCGCGGCTCCGGCCAGGAACTTATTACTGAACTTGATTCTGGCAATTTCCAGGGGATAGTTCTTGACTCTAAACAACCGGTTCTAGTGGATTTTTACACTACCTGGTGCGGTCCTTGCAAAGACATGGAGCCCATCATGGGCACCTTAGCTTATACAGGTCAGGACAAGCTAAAGATTGCCAGAGTGGATTGCGACAAACAAAAAATGCTTGCCGAACGCTATGAAGTAACGGGATACCCTACTTTTGTTTTATTCGAGAACGGTCAAGTGAAAGACCGGTCTACCGGAGGCAGGAGTCTGGATGAAATGAGAGCCTGGTTGAAACTGGCTCAAGTGGAGGTTCCTCCACCATCCGAAACCATGAGCAGGCAAGAAGCAGATAAACCTTCCTCAGTTGCTCCCGAGGGTTAACGAATGAAGGACTTTATTATCGTTGCTGTAATTGCCCTGGTGATATCTTGCACGCTGGGTAGTACTCAAAATAGTTCTAGCTTTGAACCTACTGGAATGCGAAGTTTCTTCATTTCCAAAAATACAGTTATGGAGACAAATGTGAAATCCTCCCCGGTAGGAGAATTGAAGTTAGTAAACATCGACGGCGAAGACAAAATAGCGTCCAAAATTGGAACCGAAAAAGGCGATAAAAACGCTCGTTTAAATGTGTTCGGCAGACGGCTTTTCTAATAAGCACAGGAGGCTTAGCTAGTTTCTTATGAAGACCTGGGTACGATGGACAATTTTAATTCTCTGGTTTTGCGGGCTTTTGTATACATCGCAGTACTGGAACCCATTCACATCCTTCGCGGCGCTGGCTAAATACTCCATCGTCAACGTAGTAGGTGCCGCCATATTTGGTGCCCTCATCATCATTATGCAAATTTACATATTGATTTCCATCATTTTTCCTCTTCCACCCAGAGCTGATTCAAAAGCACCTAGAACCGTATGGAAAAAGATGTTTAAGTGGATGTTCAAAGATCCACCCATCAGCCCCAAAGCTCCCAAAACGTTGGCTGAGCTGATCGGAAACGAAAAGGCCAAAACAGAGATCAAAGAAGTCATAGATCTGCTGAACAATAGCAATCACTATTTGGAATCCGGTGCAGATATTCCCAAAGGTTTGCTGTTCGTCGGACCCCCAGGCGTAGGAAAAACACTTTTTGCGCGCGCAATCGCCAATGAAGTAGGCATACCTTTTTATGTGATTGACGGCGGCAGTATAAGTGGTCTGTTTTTCGGACTGGGTGTATTAAAACTGAAAACGTTGTTCGGCAAGTTAAGAAGGCATGGACAGTCGATTCTATTCATTGACGAAATAGAATCAATGGGAAGTCGACGCAAAGAAGATCAAGGCTTCGGCGCTCAGTCGGACATGAATATGACCTTGAATACTCTTCTCACAGAGATGGACGGTTTTCATGGTTCAAGACTCCTTGTTATCGGTGCCACCAATAATGATGGTATGCTGGATCCGGCCTTAATGCGCGCCGGTCGCATGGATAGACGTATTTATTTTCAACCGCCCGGTGAAGACGAGCGCAAACTGCTTTTTGAGTACTACATCAAAAAAGTTTTGCACGACGAAAACATAGACTATGAGGAGCTTGTAAAACTCACAGCCAACTTCTCGCCAGCTGATATAGCCAGCCTGGTAAACGAAGCAGCTTTGTTGTCGAGACGCCCCGGCGGTCCCAACAAAGTAACGACACAAATGATCAAAGACGCGCTGGATAATGTTTCTATCGGTCTTGAAAGAACACTTACAAGCGGTGTAGAGCTGATTACTCACGATCCTAATATTCGTTTGGAAGATGTAATCGGAATTGACGATGTCAAACAGGACATTGCCGAGATTGTAGATTTTCTCAAGCGAGGCGACGACCTCAGAAAAATCGGTGCCAAAATTCCCAAAGGAATTATGATGGTCGGTCCACCCGGTGTAGGAAAAACCATGCTCGCTAAAGCAATCGCCAACGAAGCTGGTGTGCCATTTTATGGAATCTCAGGCTCTTATTTCAAAAGCATGTGGGCTGGTGAAGCTGCAGGACGTATTCGCTCACTCTATACACAAGCAAGAAAGAATCCTTCGTCCATCATATTTATTGATGAGATTGATTCTCTGGGCGGCACTATGACCACATTCGGCTCAAATCGCACCACTGAGTTGAATCAAATTCTCGTGGAACTGGATGGCTTGGGCGGAAAAGCCAATGTCATAACAATTGGCTCTACTAATATGGAGCAGAATTTGGATCCAGCCTTTTTACGTTCCGGAAGATTCGACAGAAAAGTATATGTCGGATTGCCAGACGGTGAAGCACGCAAGAAAATTTTTCAGAAGTATATTGCCGGTATAAAAGTCGAAGGTGAAATTGACTATGACAACATAATGAAATGGTCTTACAATTTCTCCGGTGCCGACATTCAAGCTACAGTTAACGAAGCGGCTATTCTGGCAGTACGCGCCGGAAAATCTGCCGTAGACATGGAACAGATGGAAGAGGCTTGCAGCAGAGTTTCAGCCACTGCCGGTCATAAGCTCAATACTGATGGCATGAACTTGAACAAAGTACCCGATCTTGATGTATCCCTCAAAGACATTCGGGGCATGGAAGAAGCTATTGCTGAAGCCTACGAAGTAGTCCAGATGCTGAAGCACGCCGACAAAATTCAAAAAAGCGGCTTGAAAGCACCTAAAGGAATCTTGCTTGTGGGCGCTCCCGGAACCGGGAAAACCATGATGGCAAAAGCAATAGCGCACGAAGCCGGTGTTGCTTTTTATTCCATATCTGGAACCGAGTTTGTGCAAGTCTGGGTGGGACTGGGCGCGCAAAGAGTACGTGCTATTTATGAACAAGCCAGACGCAGCGGCAAGCCGGCTATCGTATTTATTGACGAACTCGATGCTGTTGGCTCCTCTCGTGTAAGAGACACTGGTGGAGGCGGTCAAAATGAAGTGAACCGTACTCTCAACCAGTTGCTTGTAGAAATGGACGGATTCGGTAGACACAAAGTTCTCACTATTGGTGCCACCAATAATCCATTTATGCTCGATGACGCTCTTCTACGACCTGGCAGATTCGACCGCAGAATTGATGTGCCGCTTCCCAACCTTGACGGTCGTGAAGCCATTCTCCAGCACTATGCCGACAAGCTGAAATTGGAAGTTGAAGCCAACTTGCTTGAAGTCGCTAGAATGACAGTATTCAAATCAGGCGCGGATCTCTCCACTATGGTCAATGAGGCCGGATTGATTGCGATAAGAGAAGGCAGAACCAAAATCACTCAAGTGGATCTGGTACAAGCTCTTCAACGCGTTTCATTTGGTCTCAACCACAGCCGAAACGTTGTCCTGGACGACCTGTGGAAAACAGCCTATCACGAGGCCGGTCACACTATTGTGGCCTATTACAGACATCTGCGTGAGCGTGTGCAAGTAGTAACAATCGTTCCATCCGGTTTTGCTCTTGGATATATGTGGTCACTCCCCAAAGAAGACGATATGCACCACTCGCGAAACAAAATGGAAATACTCACTGAAATAGAAATTTCACTGGGTGGCTTAATAGCTGAAACTATCATTCGTGAAGTCAACGCCGAGGGAGTTTCGGCTGATTTGAACAATGTGGCACGCAACGCCTCCAATATGATCAGACGATTCGGAATGGGTAGCTTCAAATTCAATACAAGCACAGCTTATGGACATGCATCGCCTGAAACCGAAAGAGAAATCGAGTTGGAAATCAAAAATGCGGTCGACAAATGTTATGAAAATGTCGAGAAGCTACTTGTATCAAAACGCTCCGAGCTGGATAAAATCGCGACTGGCTTGATAGAGAAAGAAACTCTCTATTACAAAGATCTTGTAGCAATATTAGAACCGAGCAAAACTGATGCTGAAATTGAAGCTGAAATCGCTGAAATTGCTGACCGCAAATTTGTCGGCAAACGCCCGGTAATAAGCGACGAGTTTTTATCCAAACTTGCAGTGCTCGGCAGCGGAACTAAAAAGAACGGCAAAGAAAAGCCTAAGAAAGACAAAGATCAAGCCCAGGAAAAACCCGATACTAAGCCTGACGAATCCTAGATAAAATAATGACAGCCGGAAAGTGGAGTACGAAATCTATGCACAATAGAAGGTTTCTACTGCCTGTTTCTATAGGTCTAATCGCAGCCTGGACTGTGAGCAATCTAGATTCTGTTTCAGCTAAAACTGGAAGAAGTTT